>NZ_JBFBKN010000015.1:109445-135955 GCF_040702225.1 Rhodococcus sp. NPDC080181 | reverse complement strand
CCTGCGGGGCTGAGGCTGGGCGCTGCGCGCCCGCCGCTGCAGGCGAAACGGCAAGCCGTTCCGAAGAACTCGCGGAAGGGTCGAAGCGCTGCGCGCCTTCGCGGTTTGCTTCTGTTATTCGAGTTCACTCGATTGCAATCGAAATCGAGAAATATTCCGAGCAGTCGAACCGAAACCGGCTCGCCGAAAAATGGCGAACTCAGCGAAACCGGTTTCGGAGCAATCGCATTCAGGTCATTCGTTACGGGATCGCTCGGACTCCGCATCGAGCGCAGCAGGCCGAATCTGCTCCCACAGCGCCGGGTTGATTCCCGCGTTGTACGCGCGTTCGAGCAGCTGCCCCAAGGAATAATCGGGGGCCAGCTCACGGGCAACGTTCATCGCCTCACGCGCCGGCACTGCCTCCCGCCCGATCCAGTAACTCAGCGAAGCGAGGACGAACGCGGGACCGGCTTCGCTGGCGGGCAATACCGCGCCGACCTGCCGCCACAATTCGCCGAGGACTGCGGCGTTGGCTTCGGTGAAGTGAACGAACAGCACATCGCGCACGCGCACGTCCGAGGCTGCGGCTGCGAGCATCGCAGCGTGGTAGTCCGATACCTCGATTCCCCGATTGCCTGAATCGAGATACCCGGCGAGCACTTCGCGGTGGATGGTTTCGGCGGCCGAGATCGGCCCTACTGCCGGGAACGCCCCGCGTGCGGCCCGCATCATGTCCACCACGCTCCCGGCGCGTTCGGTGCCGAACTGTTCGGCAACGAAGCCAGCGCGAATTTGAGCGCGAGAGGCCAGACGTACCCGCCCCTCCAGCAAAGCCCCGACCACGTAGGGGTGAGCCGCCAGGTCGACCGCTTCGCCGACCGCGTCCGGTCCCGCCAGCACCCCGTCCATCAGGTAGCAGCGTGCACGGCCCTCGTGGAACTGGAACACGGTCACGTCATCGCCCGAAAACTCGTGGACAACGGCCATCGACGCCGCATCGGCGTGTGTGTCACTACCGAACACCACCACCACGCGCGATCCGGCCAGATCACGCACGGGGTGACCGCTGGGCACCAGCAGCGGCGCGCCACCGATGGGCGCATCCTCCCCCAGCGGGCAAACCATCACGGCCCCCGGCGAGTTCGGGGTGAACACCACCATTTCGTTCTCGGGAACACAACGGACCAGCATCACCGCCACGGCAACAGCATCGGCGGGCGTAGAGATACGAAAAACAGAAGACATCGGACAAACCCCTTCCAGGGCACAGGGGGCAGATGGTCAGTCCGCCCGATCAACAGAACACCCATAATCTAGCCGAGACCACCGACAAGAACGGGTCACGCGCAACACATTTCGCCCCCGGCGCACTCGGTGCCGGGGACCGCACCGAGTGCGGTTGGGACGAAATGTGCTGGCATGCGTGAGCGAGAACAGGCCTACCCGCGTTGCCGGGGCAGGCCTGTTGTCGCACGTCTAACGCTTTGATCGAAAGCTACTGGACGGGAAGCAGTCTCGACGTCGAACTCCTCGGCAGAGGATCCACTGTGCCGATATTGACGCCTGAGGTTATGTCCAGGCCCCACGTCCATACCGACCAGACCACCGCATCGTCTCCGGTGTCCTGCGGCCCCGGAGATCCAAGAGCGCGCCACAGCGCGAATTGGCGGTTCCAGTTGTGGGGCTTGTCGAGCACATCGACCACATCGCGCGCCGAAACAACCCACTCCGCAGCAGCCAGTGCCGACACGAAGTCCGACACCGCCTGTGATCCCTGAAGGAACCAATCCGACTCGGCCGACTCTGTGACGGCGCTGATTCCTGCGAGGACCCCGTCGAGGTATCCGTGTGCGGACACCGGCCACAGGTCCGCTGCCTTCGGCTCGCCGCTCGCGAACCGGCCCGGAATAGACACCGCCGACGGCATCGGGCAGCGTTGCCCGCTCGATTCCGCAGTCAGTGCGCGCCGAATACCATCTACCGCTCCCGCCAACTGGGGATCTGTGATCTGGCCACGAGGATTCACGACAGCTGCATTGTGCATACCAATTCCTCTCTGTACAAACGATTTTCAGGGAAATTCCAGCGTATGAGTGAACCGTCGAGGAGCGCGGTTTGCGCCAGTTAAGCCCCCTTAACGGGTGGTCGCGCCGATCAGGGCCGAGGGGTTTGATCGGTGCACACATCAGCGGGCGACCCGGCCAGACGCCCCACACCTTCCGTGATCAACGCATGGCAACCTGCCGACGCTGCGGAGGTCACCGGCCCCGGTATCGCGTACACGGTCCGTCCGAGCCTGTGCGCCTCCCTCGCCACCGACAGTGCACGTCCTCGCGCCCCGGCTTCGGGCACCACTACCGCATCGGAGAGAGCTGCCAGCAGCGCGCCACTCCCATTGAATCGTTCACGCCGAGGCTCTGCACCAAACGAGTACTCGCTCACCACCACGCCCTGTTCTGCCACGCGCTCGAGCAACCGAGCATGACCGGACGGATACGCCCGGTCCAAACCGCACGGCATCACCGCGACAGGCGCCCCACCGACCCCCAACACTGCCCGCAACACCGCTCCCTCGATCCCGAACCCACTGCCCGACAGGACCGACACCCGGCGCATCGCCAGATCCCCGGCGAACTCCGACGCGACACGTTCGCCGTAGGCCGTCGCAGCCCGGGTGCCGGTGAGCGCTACCGCCGACACTTCGGCACCGGGCAGCAGGCCCGCCCCACGAACCCACAGAGCGACCGGAGTCGATCCCTCCATCCATCCGGCCATGCGGAGCCGCTGCGGCCACTCAGCGTCCGCAGGAGTGACCAATCGTGCTCCCAACGTTGCCGCCGTCTCGAGGTCTGCCTCGGCACCTGAGTACTCCCACGAGCGAGCTGTCGCGCTCAACAAGTCCTCCGACACTTCCCGATGCCGCACAGCTTCGGCTGCAGCCTCCACGCCCGATAAGGACACCGCCTGATGAACCAACGCGCCCTGCCCGCGCGCCACGTGAGCGAGATACGCCCACGCCACACGCTGACTCGTCACCATCTCGCTACCTGACACCGCGTTCTCACTCGAAACACCGCTCACGACGAAACCCTCCCAGGGCTGACACAAGGGGCGGATGGTCAGTCCGCCCGATCAACAGAACAACTCGAACCTACTCCGACACACCGACAAAAAACAGCACCTGACAAGCGGAAATGTCCCCGGCGCACCCGGTGCCGGGGACAGCGGGTGCGCCGGGCGGTAAGTTCACGACGCGGCCAAAAGAGCAGACCGAAGTGTCCTGTTCGAGTGATACAAATACCGAGCAAACGTCACGGGCCACCAACGAAAGACGACCGCGACGTTCGAGAGGGAAGCTGCACATATGACCGAGCCCGAGCCATGGCGTCGAAGTAGGACGCCGGCCCCGCTCCCCCCGAGTCCCGCTGACGCCCGAGCGACCAGCAAACTGACGGACCCGGAACTGGCTGCGATCATTCGTGACAACCTCCTCCCCCGCTCGAACACAGCCGGCGACACAGCCGATTGGCGCGCGTTCTGGAATACCCTCACTTTCGATCCGCAGCTCAACGACCGTGCAAACGCAATCATCGATGTCTACGTCGAGCAAGCAGCAGCAGCGCTCGATGCCGGCGAACTCGACGACGCACAATACAAACGCGCCGGCAAGTTCCACGATCTGTGTATCCACGCTCTCGACAGGCTCGACAAGGTGGTCGACGACCCCCTTGCCTGGGCCGGTGCACGGGCAGCAGGATTCAATCCACGCTCTCGCGAGATCATCAACACGCTCGTGCAGGCCATCGCTGACCATCGAGACGACAAGGACGACGAGCGGCTGTGGGCCGTCCTGGCAGAGCTGCACCTCGACCCTCGCAACACCCGCTGATTCGAGCCTGGCCGAGTAAGCCCCTGGGCGCGTAACCCAACTGCCCCGCTTATGCGACAAACGAGCTCGGCCTCCGGTAGCCGCAGCTACCGGAGGCCGAGAAGGCGAGGTCCGCACGCCTTGTTACAGGAACGTCGAGATCGGACCCCCTTTTCCGTTGATCCACAGGCCCTGGCCAAGAAAACCTTCGACCTCGGTCGGGACGGGTTGGGTGACGAGGTAGCGCCGCGTCGACCCGTCGATGGGAAGGTGATCGACGACTGTTCTGATCTTCGCCGGCCCGACGTACCCCTTGCACGATGCAAGAAGCAGGCCCCTGTTTTGCGCCAGCGCGTCGGCATTCTTCGCAGAGATCGGCCACACACCTTCGAACCCCCCGAGCGCAGTCCTGCTCAGAGGGTTTTCGCTGTAGTCGACCCCCATGTGGTCCCGCAATAGTCGGCCGTTCACGCCGACAACAGGGTTCGGTTCCCACCCCCAGGAACCGTCCTCGTGGAAGGCTCGCGGACGAGGGAGGACCGACACTTTGTAGACGAGTCCCGCAGCGGCGATCCCACAGATTTCACTGTGTCCGACGTATCGAACACTGGTGCCCAGGTGCTTGATGTCGGCAGCGTCGAACCGGGGGATCGATGTCGTACTTCTGTTGGTGAGCAGGTTGGCCGCTGCGAGAGTCTTGATGTCGTCGCGACTAATATTCGGTGCGCTCCCGTCGGCGCGCCGGAGCAAGTCCTGGAGCGCTTCCGCTGCTTGCGGTGCGGTGTATCTCACTGTTGTCGTCCCCTCAGTCGGTGTCGACCCGCCAGAGTACACACGTCTGCGCTGTGGAGCAGACTAGTTCGGCGCGGTGTGATGGACATTGGGAGACGGACCTCGTCAGCGGCCTGTTGTGCACCAGATTCAGGGGGCGTACTTCCTCGTGCACATCGCAGGCGGACATCGATGACCGATCGCCGGTTGGTCGGGCTTCGTCAGGTGGCTGGGATCGGATGGCGGTCCTGTTCCGCGGAGTGAATCTCGTACTCCGCGGCCGTGATGATTTCTTCGACGACATCGATGGGTAGCCCTGTGCTGGTGGCCACTGCATCGATCTCATGGCCTTCGCTGGCCAACCTGAGGGTGTTGACGCACAGAACGGCCATCTCGGCCTCTGTGTGGCTGTTCAGGTGCACGTAGTGCGGGTCTGATGCCGTGTCGGCCGACGTTGGATCTTCCAGTCGGACCAACTGGATCATCAAATGTGTGGTGACCAGCAGCACCAGCGGCGGGGCGGCGGCGGCCAGGGCGGCCACGGTGAAGGTCGAGCTGTAGTCCGCCATCGACACGTGCACGATGTTGCCGGCGGTCGATGCGATCGACCCGAGGATCAGTAGGGCCCACGCGAACCAACGGTGTGAGGCGTCGACGACGAGCATGAGTGTTGCGAGGATGACCATTCCGTCGAGCACCAGTGGAAGGACCCATCCCAGTGCTGCCGGGTATCCACTGGCGGTCGCCAGCTGCCACAGCGATATTCCGCTCTTGGTGAAGGCGCTGACGCCGATCACCGCATTGCCGATTACCGCGCACCGTTTGATGTTCGTCAGATTGGTCATCGGTGTCCTTCGCTGGTGGCGATCGAGGTGTGGTCATCCGCTGGTTGCGGGCACGGTCGGTCGAAAAGGTCGAGGCTGGGCGGGTTCGACAGTCGATAGATCGACCACAGAGCGGTGAACGCGATACCCCCGCCGATCACTATCTGAGCCGCGGTGTAGTCACCGTTGTTTGCAATGACGAGTGCATTCCACGCTGTATGGGCCAGAACGAGTCCCGTGAGACTGCGGAGTCGATAATAGATGTAGACGGCCACAGCGCCCCATACGAGTGCCGACAGCGCCTGCCCTGTTCCCTGGTACAGATGGATGGAAGCTCGAAACAGGGCTGAGCTCGCGATGACGATGCCGAGCATCCACGGCCGGACGCGCCAGACCAGTCCGACGACCCCAAAGAGCAACAAGACCGGAAGCGCACTGAAGAACGGTTCCTCAGCCGAGCCGGCGACGAGAAGGTGCGCACTGCGCCACCATTGCCCAGCGTTGCTGTAGTCGCTTGTGCGCGAGATGTTTTCGGCATCTTCAGGGGACAGTAATGTAGACATTGCCAGGCCGGTGGTGAACAATCCGGCACTGATCAGGGTCCGTGTGCGCCACGTTCCAGGGATGCTGTTCGGTTCGGTCTCGTTCGGTTCGATGAATCGGCGCACCGCCGCGACGAGAGCGAGGCCGGCAACTGCGGCGAAGAAGAGAAGCAGGAAGCCAGTTCGAGCGCCGGGCATTGTCGGTGGGGTCGACTCTGTGATGACCTCGGATTCGGCACCTATATGCATCTGGACCGAGGCTATTGCCTCAAATGGCCAATACACGACCATGTAAATGGCCGCGAGCGCTAATGGAGCGGCGGCCATGTACAGGCCCAGGTCTCGGATAGTGTTGCGATTCAACGTGGTTCACTCTTTCTGTGACTCGGCTCGACTCGTCTCGGGGCCACACGGACGGACAAGGGTGCGGATCTGAGCAATTGGGGGCGTCGGGCGGGCCAGGCTCAGTTGTCGAGCAAGCCTGCACCGCGGGCGATAGTGGGTAGGTCGATCGGTGGTGCCCACGCGGCCCACACGCGGGTTCGGCCGAGCTCGACGACGCGATCGTCCGGATAGAGCCGCCACGGCCCGACGCGGTCGAGCAGCTCCCCGACGAGGACGTCGGCGTGAAATCGAGTGGGAACGGTGACGAAGTCATCGAGCGGTCCACGCTTGTGTAGTGCTGCGACAGGGCGGGGGGCACCTCTGGCAATCGCCGCCTGCCGTAAGTCAGGAGATCCATGGGGGCGGAGGATCGCCACGACATGGGGGTCCATCCATCGTCGCTCTCGCCATTCCTTACGGACACCGCGGCCCCGGGGAAGATCGAGCCCGGTCAGGACAGTTCGCGCATTCGCGAGGGTCTGCTGTTCAACTCGTCGGATCTCAGGAAGGGGAAATTGAAGTTGCTGCAACCGGCGAACGGGAATGGCCGCTCGAGCGCGAGGTGAGCCCTTCAGCCAACGCTGAACGGTACGGCGAGTAACCCCGAATGCTGCTGCGACATAGTCGATATCGACACCACCGTTGACCGATGGTCCGTAACACGCGGTGAACGCGACCTCGAGCTGTCGTTTGGTCCACCGGGGCCGCTTCGGGTTCACGTCGCACTAATTGAGAGGACCGAGAAAGAAGCCGTATCCCATTTTGGCCTGCACAACCGTGCCGACGAGGATCAGACCCACCACCGCACCAACGACCCGGGTCTTCCACTGCTGAGACTTGGTCTCGAACATGTTTTCCTGATCCCTCCTGCAGAAGCGCTGCTGTTCGTGATTTCACCGATACCGTAGCGGTCGCACCGGACACTCCGAACACCCGAACTCGCCGACTCGTACGGTCAGACCGGGTCGACGGAGATGTTGTCGATGCTCTCAAAGGTCCATCCGTCGACGTATCGATCGCTGGCGTATCCGCTGAGCCACTTCGAGAGCCCTTTGTCGCCGCCGCGTTCGTACGCCGACCACATCGACTCGACGTCGGACGGCGACATACCACTCTGATCCGGAGGGATTTGGATGGAACGATTGCGAATGTAGAACCCTCCCCCGCCTGCGACACCTTGCCGACCCTTGATCTGCACGCGTGCACCATATTTGGCGATCGACTTGCCCTGTTTACTCTCTCGAACAGCTTTGATGGCGGTGCGCCGGCCCTGTTGCGTCGTCGCTGCTTGCCGCGACTTCGTGGTGAGCTTGCTCAGGGTCTCTGCTTTCGGCTTCGAGATCCGCTGGCGTCCCTCGGCGGCGACCCACCGTTCCACCGTACGACGCGAGACCCCGAGATCGCGCGCAGCTGCGGCAGTGTTCACTCCGCCCCGAGTGCCCGGGCCGTACGCGGCGAGGAGCATCCCGCGCATGTCGGGGGCGGTGCCGGCCTTTCCGGAGACATCGGCACCGCGCCGACCCGTCAGGCCCTGGAACAGTGAGCTGCGTCGGCGTTCGTCTGCTTCCAGGTTCTCTTTGAAGCCAGCATGTTTGCGACCGGCCATCGGCTATTCCCCCTTACCTGTCGTGGCATCCCAGTTCATCGTCAACGCTTCCTTGCCCTTGTAGCGGCCACCGACGAGGAACTCGAGGTGATCTTCGAGTCGAGCGGAGCCCTCCCACTTGTACTGGCCGAACCCGCGACCGAGCTGCTTGTCTTCGCCGGGCCAGGACGCGATCGGATCCGGGTCGTTGCTGGTGTAGAGCACCGTGTCGTTCGTGATGGCCACCGGCCACCGGTCGGAGACGGTGCCGATCTTGACAATGCGGCGAGTGATGTTCGCCCGCGCTTTGGCGATGATGTGATGGCGTCGCTCAGGCGAGAAACCGGCTCGGCCGGTCATGTGGACCGAGGACCCCATCTGTCCGATCGTGCGGGTGTAGACGCCCTTGAGCAGATCCCTGGCCAACTGAGCGTCGACGTCATCGACGTCCAAAGCTGTTCGTGCGTCACGGATTCGCTCGTACCACGGATCGAGTACTCGGCCATGTTCGTTCCACACGTAGGCCTCGACGGGTTCGAGCTCGTAGCCGAGTTCTCCGGCGACCTGCAGGCTAGGTGTGGTCACCCACAGCAGCCCCGGACGGCCGCCGAGAGGCATTAACGGATGGGGGATGCGCCAGTCCCCTGCCTCGGGAACCTCCACCCGCCAATAGCCCGGCAGCTTCTTGTCGAACGCTCGCCCGTCCGGATGATGAGTGGCCGATCCGATCGGCATCTCCAAGCCAGCGATTCCCGCAGCGTGCGAGCCGCCACGGTCGTACGCGTGCACGTAGGTCATCGATGTCTCGTCGCTGGTCGGCTTCCTGGACCACGCGTAATCGTCCTCGAGAGAGCTGATGGTGGCCGGGCCGACGGGGGTCTGTGCCCCGAACATCCGCTCGCGGTCCTTGAATCGAGTCGAGATCATCAGGTCGAAACCTGTGGACTGCGGGGTGATTACCCACGGCATCTTCAGCGCACTGGCGAACAGCGACAGTCGACGCGCGAGTGTGCTCGGTGACGGTCTGTCTCCGAGAATGGGGATATCGCGCGGATCGGCGTTCATGCCGGCAGCCAGAACAACCCACACACCGCGGTGCTCGCCCTGGGTTCGCCACACCCGGGTCCATGCGCCGAGCCGGTCACCGGGCTTACCCAAGGTCCAGCCATCGGCGATCGCATCGGTGACGAACGCCGTGCCAGCAGTGGCCTCGCCGACGTCTTTGCGTCGCTGTGACGGATCGTCGCTCAGCGTGCTCATATCCACCCCGAACTTCTCGGTCATCGCCGCGGTCACCCAGATCTGCCCGGGTTCGGTCTGCCACGACGAGGTCTGAGTGCCCAGACGCAGTTCCTGCACCAGCTCTGCCACGTGTCCGACGTGAAACATATTCTGTGGCAAATCGATCCGACTGCCATCGGGCATCCAAATACCGTCGACGTCGAGGACGGCGGCAGGGGCGGCGAACGGGTTGACCGCGGTCTTCGCGGGAGCTGAACGCCGAGGCTGGGTGGTCTCAAGCGGCGCACTGGGTTGCTCGACTGCAGCAGTACTCGACTCGGCGGCCTCGGAAGCCGCTCGACGAGCAGGTTCGGTCGATGGCCGCGGGCCAACAGCGGGCGCAGGCGGCTTCGCTGCGGCTGCGATATCGGCAACCAGTGCAGCGCGGGAAGCTACTGTGCTTCCGAACCAGCACTGGGCGTGCAGCACGTGGCCATCGAAGCGAAGGCCCGAGCCCACGCCGCACTTCACGCACGGGACGCTCGGTGAAATATGTTCTGCGACAGCGATATGACCCTCGGCGTCGGGGTAGCTTCCCACTGGAATGTCCTCCTGTTCGGAGTTGTCAGACGTAGCTTCGGCGTCGTCGGCACGAGAGCTGTCCGTCGTCGATGAGGTGTCGCTGTTCGATACCGAGAACAACGTCGCAAGATCAGCCACTGCGGAGGTCGAACCCGGAATGTCGCTCGGTGTCGAACCGTCAGGTGAATCGTCGGGTCCACCATCAGCGTCGAAGATGCCGATCTGGCCGTCGTCGGGACCATCGCCGAGGATCGCCCACAGACGTAGCGCTGTCATCCGCTGCCGACGTTCCTCGCAATGAATGGTGCGTTGGACGGTGTAACGGGGCGTCTTGCCTGCGCGTTCCTCTGCAATGAGAACACCCTCGTCGTAGAGGGCCCGCAGCGCCGTGCCTCGATCGATCTGAGGAGCATCGGACATCGTCGACGCCGCGGCCTTCAGAACCTGTTCGAGTGCAGTCGATTCGATCAACAGCTGCGCTTCGCCGTCGCGTGGCCCGGGGTCGGTGAGCACGTACCCCAACCGAATCCCGCGGGCGTCTTCGCGGTACTTCTTGATCTCCTGATAGTCCGAGACCAACGTCCGCCGCCACCCCAAACGGCCGGCCAGCGGGCGGTCGGGTGCTTCGCCGGTCCGCACGTCGTCGACATAGGCCAAGCCGGTACGGAGAGCGTGCGCAAGGAGCTCGCGCACCCGAGCTCCGGTACGTGATGGAAGATCAGGATCGGCCGCAGCGACGACCGCGTCGTGCAACCCGCCGTCGACGACGTCGAGAACCTGCTCGACTTCATCGGCATCGAGTGCGCCGACGTCGAGTAAGAAGGCCGTGAACGCCTGCCACCCTGCCCACACGGCACCGACAGCTTCGGCCTGGCGCACGGTCTCACCCTGCTCACGCAGGCCCTCGGCGTAGTGCGCACCCTCGTTGAAGACCTTGTCCCGCAGCTCCTCGAGACGGGGGCACAACCACTGCAGGAACGAGGCCATCAGCAGGGCGCGTCCATGTCGTGACTGCTCACTGTCGAGTCGAATCAGCTCGTCGAGTTCGATCTCGTCGGACTGCAACGGCACCACCAACATGCGCTGCGCACCGGATCCCGGTCGAGGCATGACCTCCGAGGTCACCATCGCGGACGAGCGAGGGGCGGTGCCGTCGAGGATGCTCAATCCATCGCGACTGGAACGGCTCCGCTGTTCGCCGTTGTGGACCATGCGCGCGAACTCCTCGAGCGCTTTCTGTGCAGCTCCCCAGTCTCGTGTGGGCGCGACGTCGTCGGCCCAGTACAGCGCATCTTTCGACGAATTCAGTTTGATCCGAAGCGCATTGAGGGTGTCACCGTTTCCGGACATCGACGATGCCGGCCGCCGGCGATCCCAGAGCTCACCGAAGTGATGCATCGCGATCGAGGCAATCGAGGTCTTGTAGGACCCAGGCGAACCGATGAGCGACAGGACCCATGGGTTCGGCCCCAAAGCCGCACGAAAGACGTGCCCGAGCAACGGTGCAGCGATTCGCACCGGCAGGCGCGTCAGCATCGATCCCGAATCGACCATGAAGGCATCACGCAATCTAGGTGCATCGGCGATCGGGCACGGCAGGTCGTAACGCGAGAGCGGCCCACTGAGTAGAACCGGTGCAACACGGGCACCGGCAGCACTGATAGCGCCACCTGCGTGCACGTAGAACCACTCGTCGTTTCGGTCCTTACGCCAACCGGTGGAACGGAATCGGACCGTCCGGGCAATCGTCACCCCGCCGGCTACTTTCAGGGCGTCGCGAAGTTTGGCGATCCCAGAGGGTTTGGAGTCGTACGTCGGCGGACCGGGAAGAGAATCCACCCACGTGCAGTCCCGATAGTCCTGTGCGTCCACCCTCATGCGCATGAACTCGCCCGTATCAGGATGGGTGTAGCCGATGACGACAGCGGAAAGCTGTTCGGGCGACGGCGGATTGGCTTCCCGTTGCCCGGCGATGTCTTCGCGTCCGAGCAGCGTCGGCGCGTCGACGTCGAGGCCGTCGTCCTGCGACTCGAGGTATTCCATCTCCACGATCCGAGCATCGATGCTGAGCACCATTTTGGCGGTCTGCTCGCCATCTCGGTTGGTGACGATTTCGACGAGGCTTCCTTCGACAACCCGATACGTCGGTGCCGATATCTGAGCGCCGCGAGTGGCCGCCCCGACAACGTGCAGTTGCGGTCCTTCGGAGAGCGGAGGGCTCGATTCATCGGCATCGGAATCTACGTGACCGGATCCAGTCGACGGTGGCGTCGCCTCCTGTTCGTCCTCGTCGTGCAGCAGCGGTGGAATCGGAGTGCGGGAAATATCGTGTGCGGCACGTGCAGCAGTGCGGGCTGTGCGCCACACTGCGGTAGCGGCGTCGACCGCCTCTTGCGACCATTTCGTGCCTTCGGCGGCAGCGAAACTACGCACCGCATCGACGGCTTCGCTCAACGGCTCGAACAGGCGCTCCGCCTCGACGGCCCACCGCTGAGCAAGGCGCAACTCGTCGGCGCACTCATCCTGGTGACCCGATACCCGCCCACGTTCGGCACGCGCGGACGCTTCCTGCGCCGCCTTCTCGACCTCGGCGGCCTTGCCGCGAAGCTTGGCCAGAGCAGCATGTGCCGCAACCTCACCGACATGGACGGGGATCAAACCGTTCCATGCATCGTCTGGTTCCCACAGCTGGGCCTCGACGTGATCTGTGAAGTCTGATTTGTCGTCTGTGGTGCCGGGTAGCAGTAGCTGTACCTCGGCATCGACCGCGCCGAGCAGCGACGCCAATTCGATGCCGCGGTCGTATCCGGCAGCGTCGCGATCGAGAACAACACGCACGGCAGCACCGGTGAACAAGTCGGCGAGCTGTGGCGGAAAGTTCAGTCCACCTTGGGCATTCGTGGTCGCGCACAGGCCAAGACGCGTTGCGGTCTCGACATCCTTCTCGCCCTCGAGTAGCCAAACCGGCTGGCCGGCAGATAGGGCCGCTTGCAGCTGCGGCATCGCGAACAGGACTGGGGTGAACACCGCAGGTTTGCGTTTGACGTAGGTGCGATTCGGACCGACGAACAACTGTCGGAATCGTTTGTGTTTGACGCCGCACGAGGTGCACTCTTCGCGGATGACTTCCTGAACCAATACGCCGTCGGCATCGGTGTAGCGATAGCGCGCAACCTCCGACCAAGAGTGCTCGACTTCGGGTTCCGGTACCGGACCGGCTATCCGGGCAGGCAGACGCCCCAGACGCCCACGTCGTTTGCCGGCTGCACGTTGCTGCGGGGATCGGCCCACACGCGGTGCGCTCGGATCCCTGCTCGGCAACGGCTCGTCGAACAGATCGGACAAACCGAGGTCGAGACGCTCCGCTATTTCCGCGGCCGTCGCTGAGCAGCCATGGCACCGCAGTAGAACCATCCCGCCGGAACTGTGGTGGCCCGGAGTCCAGGTGACTGATAGTGAAGCGTGACGGTCGTCGTGAACAGGGCACCGAGCCTGAAACTGGGTACTCGACGTGGCTTTGAAGCCGCCGAGCTGCTCGAGGCGTGGACGGATGTTGTCCATCGACCACATGTGGCCACGGTTGGGAGTCGGTGAGGTCACGACAGACCACCGAGACGGGGTGCGACGCGATCCCGGTCAGGACCGCAAATCACGGCGAGGCTGGGGTACTGAGCTATGATGTCAATACACCTCCTGTCGTGTTCGTGGTTGTTCCCGGTGGGTGGTTGGAGCGGAGCGATTCGCTCATATGTGAATCTGGAAGACCCCCCTTCTCGCCGCCAAGCACGAGGGGGGTTTTTCGCTATCTAGGGTTCGGTCATCACGCGCCCAGCTTGTACTGGTCGGGATTGATTCGATCTTGGATGTAGTGCGGCATGGGTAAGTCGTGGTGCAGCGCCATGACGTAGACGTAGTAATCGCAGAGGTCGAGGCCAAGGGCGTCGGCCTCGTTTTTGTAGTGCGCGTACTGCTTGTCAGGCGTGCGCACCATTGCGGGTTTGCGAGGGCCCTTCGACTCTCTCCCAGGTTTGCTTCCAGCCATGCGATCACACTAAACGGATTCGGTAACAGAAACAGGGAGGACGTGACACGCGGTGTGTCGCCTGCCTGTCGTCTCACGTGCACCGTGCCCCTCTCTGCATCGTCCGTACCGCTGTCGTTCCACACATGACGGGTAGATCCACCTCGATCGACCTCTGTGACAGAAGTGGCGAAATCTCTTGACATTCTCTCTGCGGCACCGGACACCACGAACACCCCAACTTGTCGAACGGGCTCCCAGCGTCCACCACTTCATCCACCTACGCGTGACCTGGGCTCGTATTGGTGGGGAGCATGGGGAGCATGGACATTAGACCAGGTCAAGGGCAGAAAAATGCTCCCCACCGGAGTGGGGAGCATGGTGGGGAGCATGGTGGGGAGCCAGGAGCAAGACGCTCCGGCGGGTCGATCAAGAGGTCAAATAGTTTTCGACCACCGCAGCGATGAGGGCACTTCGTGAGGGGATAAGGGTGCTTGCTTCTACCTGCTCGTCGATCCACCCGGTTTGGGCTACCCACAGATGCGGGCGCACCTCCACTCCCCCGCTCGCGACTTTCGGGCGGGCCAGACGCGGCATTCCACCCCGTGGTGATTCGACGGGGCGAGGCGCGAATAGACGGACCAGGGTTTCCGGAGTGTGCTCAGCGAAGGCGTCCTCGACGATCTCGCCGTAGGACTTCTTTTCCCTTTGGGACCGTGCCTTCCATGCTTCCTTCACCGCTGCAGGAACGTAGACCGCGATCGGACGAACATCCTCGTCGGTGACGACCGCAGGTGCCGCTGCACCCAGGTCGGGTGCGGACCGTTCCGCGGTGATGGATGACGTCGTCGGCTCGGCTGGTGCGGGTGCGGGTGCGGGTGTGGGTGCGGGTGCGGGTGTGGGTGCGGGTGTGGGTGCGGGTGTGGGTGTGGCTTCTGTGACAGCAGCCGTCGCCGCTTCGGCGGGGGCCACGTGCGGTTCGTCCTTCGAGTTGCCAGCAGGTTTGTCGGTCGAGGGAGGTTCTGTAGGTGCAGGCCTGGTGAGAGCGCCGGTTCCATTGCGAGGAAAAATGTTGGCAAGGCCGGATCCACGTGGGGCCGGCTTGTCGAACTGGTCTGCCAGGCTGGCGCGCTTCTTGCGTTCGACGGCGCTCATGCTGCTCCCCCTTCTTGCGTGCGGTTGGCTTCGTCTGCAAGCTCGGCCAGACGATGCAGGACTTCGGTTGCGAGGGCCTCGTAGTCGTCTGCCAGCCCGGTAGCATCCCGCGACAGTAGGAGGCTCGGCGGCTTTACTTTGTCTCGCAGCGCTTTCAGTCGAGCCTTCTTCGCGCTCGCAGTCGCTCCTTCGAGCTCGTGTGCCAGCAGGCCATGTCGACGCGCATCCGCAGCGGCGCTTTCCATGTAGCGAATCGTCGTATTGAAAATGGGCGCGATCGTGTCAGGAATTGCTTGCGTAATACTCTCCCGGACCTGGTCCTGGAGACGTTGCGACCTGCTGCCGACCGCAAACAAGAGCATGCCGGCCAATCGCAGTTGCGGATTGTGTTCTCGGGCACGCGCGAAGCGCTCAGCGACGCGGTCGAGGCCGTCCAGGCTGCCGTCGTCGGCGCGGGTGGGGATCAGGACTGAGGATGTGCAATACAAGACTGCGTCTCCGATGATGACGTCACCCGGCGGGGTGTCAAAGAGAACGATGTCGTAGTCGGGAACGATCGGAGCGAGAACCTTGTCGAGGATCTGTCCCAATGTTTCTCCCCCGCGGCTGAGTCTGGAGAGCATCATTCCTGCGACGTCGACAAGCGCTGGACCAGCAGGGATAACGTCGAGACCGTGTCGGACGTCTTTGATGACTGGGGGTCGTCCGCCGGACATCAACGCCATCAGGAGTTCTTCACCGGACTGTTTTTCGTAGCCGAAATCGCGGGACAGGTTGCCCTGCGGGTCGAACTCGCCGACCAGAACGCGGTAGCCAGCAGCGGCGAACAGGCCTGCGAGGTTGGCCACGACTGTCGTTTTGCCTACTCCCCCTTTGCCCTGGGTCACTGCGAGAGAATTTGATATCGCCATCGAATGGGAACCTTCCTTCCAGGATTCTGGATCCGCGCCATCTGCTCCAGCGCTGAGGGACGAGCGAGACCAGAGCGTTCACAAGCCGAATCGCGACGAGTGGCGTGTGTGGCTCAAATCTGCCCGCAGCCTCCTACGCGGGTAAAAGCGCGGGCTGTCGTGCGTGGTTGTGTGCGCGAGAGTACGCGTAGGCGATCGTGTGTGTCAACGCGCAGCAGCTCGCGTGTACAGGTGCGTGTTAAGGGGCGTAAGTCAACGCGCACAGCTACGCGCAAAAAACCGTGTTGAGCTACGCGGAGTACTACGCAGCGAGCTGTGTGTAACACACCGCTGAGACAGCAGCGTGTAGACACGCGTAGCGCAATGCGTAACACCGTGCGGAAGACAACGTGCTTGAGCACGCGGTAATCCACGCGGCTTGATGTGCGGCGTCAAACCGTGTGTGATGCGCACTTTGATACGCGTAGATCGACGCGAGTCAGGATGCGTATTTCTGTGCGTTCTACACAGCGAAGCATCAAGCGACGTTCTGGACACATCACATCGCGTATTCACACACCAGTCAAGGTCGGGTTTTAGCAGCGAATCCGGATGGGTGTTTCGCGACGATGATGTTAACGAGGATGCCTACGCGTCTGTCCGCGATTTAGAGCACGAGTAGACACCGGAATAGCAATGCGAGGGCTAGTGCGCAGTGACGTGCGAGTTGGAGAGCGTTTCGGCCCTTGCTCTGTCATAAGCAGGCCTTCGCCGAACATGCGAGGAATAGAGCGAGTTGTGGACGGTAACGATGTCGGTAGAGGAGTGCGAGGTCGAGCGCGTAGTTTGGCGCGAGGACGTTCGAGCGTTTTGTCGAAAAGACCAGGTAAGACGCCATATAGGGCTGCACTCGATTAGTGTTGAAGTGTGTAGCTTTGACATGGTCGGCGGCGGGGATCACCGGGCTCTCCACGGCTCGACCGCTGATCGGATATCCGGCGTCTCAAGCCAATCTTCGACGTCATTTGGGTTGCCCACAACAGGGCGGCGTCGGGGACTGATTCCGAGAGCTCGATAGTGAGGTCTACGAGGGTGTCTTCGAGAAGAGTTTCGGCGGCGCGGTAGAGGTTCCACAGATGACTCAGTTCCCAGCTGAGAATGAGGGGATTCCCGAACATCATGCGCTCGCAGGAACGCTGGATGCGTTGGACCTGAGGGTTGCTCAATGCTCTTGGATCGTATGGGTCGGCCCAGGTCGCGAGGTAGCTGCTTTGCTCGCATATCCGCGGCGACAGCAAGAGGGTGTCTGCCGCGAAGTACCAGTTCCTCGTGTCGAGGAGGCGTTGTGATTGTTTGAGCGCATGGCCTAGGGCTCGTTGGCAGGTTGACGTGTAGTCGGCGAGAGCGAGCCGATGTCGTTCCAGGTGCGCGAGGTCGTGCACGGTCTGGAAGTGGTCCTGTCCGTGAGTGAATTCTGTTGCGACGAGCGCGGCCTCGGTGTCCCACCAGCGGAACTGAGACTGGCGATGGAAATCGCGATGCCACTGCAGGTCCTCGAGCGCTCGCGCGGCGACCGCGCGGCTTGGCGCGGAGGCGGTGTCGGAGAGGCTCATGCTTCGATGGTTGCAGGTAAACAGTGGCGTGTCACCACCCTTCTGGCATCAGTTCTATGACTGTGCCCACGGCCAGTGAGTTGAACATGATCGGGCACCGCTTGACAAGCGACCGTCGCACGATACGGAGACAATTTTTCGGCGGCTGCGTACTGATAGGCGACTAGTAGTTCACGACGGGAATAGCAGACCAACGACAACTAACCATCAGTTGCACACCAGATGCTCACGATAGGCAGGCAATGGCCCGGTGATGGGGCACTGATGGGAACGCAAGAACCAGTCCACCGGTGAGGAACGTAACGGTGAACCGTGTGTATCGCTGGGTTGGAGGTATGACAAGAGCCCGTAGAGGCGGGAGGGAAGACCCCTTGGTGGCCGTCCGTGGGCGCGGCGCGTGATGGTTGGGGCTGCACTGCGATCGCTGCGGTGGAGGACAAGTGCGCGATCGGTGATCTTGTTATCGAACTGTTATGCACTGTGCGTTGATTACCACTGTTGTTGAGGTGGAGATACCCTTTGTGCTGGTCGGAAGGGGGTGGGGTCCTCTGGTGTGACGAACGTGGTGTTCGTATTGCAGGTTTCGGCGTGAAAAGGCGCTGTTCGCGGTGTCCGTGAGACCCGGTATATCTCGTACGTCGCACTCGAGACTGCGACTCATGTGGACGGGGATATCGGAAGGATCGTGAGTGAGGACCGACAGCGCTGAGGGTGCGGACGTGCCGAAAACTCCGCCTGCGCGACAGTCGCTCGGCGCGGCTTTCATGCCACGGCCGCCGGCCGGATCGGTAGGTGCTACGTCAGCGGAGGTGGTGGAGTTGAGCTCCAAGGAAGAGGATGAGAAATCCTCTGGTGCAGCGGAATTGGGGAACGACGACACGATTGTGCCGTCCACGGTTCACCTCGCTGTCGCAGTTGCGCAAAGCCTGGCAGAGGCGAGCAAGCGGACAGGCAGGACTCATGGCGAGGTGGTCATAACTGCAATCGAAGATGTCCACAGTGACCTTGAAAGCCTCCTGTTTCCGGGAGGCAAGATCGGCGGAAGTCTGTTCCGCGCCAGGGGAGTAGGTGGGAAGCCGTCTGAGGGTAAGGCGGAGAAGAAGGGGGTCACGGTCGGGTTGTACGCCGATGACTGGGTCATCATCGATCAACTGAAAGATCAGTTCAAAGCCCGTTCCCGCAGTCACCTGATCGGAACCGCCCTCAAAGCACATCTCGGCCTCGGAGCCACGACACCAACGGAAAGTGATTGAGCTATGGCTATGTTCGGCAATCTCAAAGAAAAGACATCGACCGCCGCGGTGGGGGAGTCGCGCAGTGCAAAAGATGCGGCACCCAAGCCGGGCCATGACTTCACCGAGGTCGTGTCGACCACCAAAGTGCGTCGTCGTCGGTCCTATTGGATCGCTGGAGTAGCACTCATGGCCGTGGCCATCGTGGGAGCGGTCTTTTTGGTGAACGCCATGCGCGCCACCTCGACGATTCTGGTTCTCGCTCGCGATGTCCCGCAGGGAGAGACAATCACCAGCGACGACCTCACAACGGCGGAGGTCAACAGCGATGCGACCATCGCTACCGTTCCCGCCACAGACAAAGCGTCGGTCGTGGGCCAGAGCGCAGCAGTCCCGCTCCTGAGCGGCTCGGCACTGAACTCATCGTCGGTCACCAGCGCCGTAATCCCCAGTGGAGACAACACGTTGGTCGGCATCACCGTAGCGATCGGCAAGCTTCCCGCAGAGCCACTGCTCGCGGGCGACAACGTCCGGATCGTCGACACTCCCCGGGATCAGGACGACTCCCCGGTACAGGGACCGGTCACCGCGAACGCGCAGGTAGTTGCAGTGAAGGAGATTCTCGAGACAGGGCAGACGACAGTGGACGTTCTGGTCAAGAAAGGCGAGGCCAGCTGGATCGCTGCCCGGGCCGCCACCAACCGCGTCGCCATCGTCCTCGACTCCCGGGAGCGCTGAGCCATGCTCGTCACACTGACCTCGATCTCAGGCTCGCCAGGCGTCTCCACGACCGGCCTGGGAATCGCTCTCACTGCAGACTCCAGCAAGCTGCTGTACATCGAGGCGGATCCGATCGGCTCGTCTCCGACGCTGGCCGGGTTCTTTCACGCGCGCCGTCGGCATGACCGATCGATTATCCAACTGGTCGAGCCGAACAGGCACGGGCAAATCGGCCCGGCCTTTCACAACCAGATAGTCAGAATCGGGCCGTTCGACCCCGACGAGCCGACAAAGGCGCAGGGATGGTTCGTGCCCGGCCTCGTCAATGCCGCGCAAACGGAATCGATGAAATCGACATGGGGACCCCTGGGGGCGCATCTGGCTCTTTTGTCGAAACAGGGCGGTGGTGACCTGCTTGTCGATGCCGGCCGCCTGAATCTACGATCCGGACATCAAGACCTGATCCGTCACAGTGACGTTATCGCCATCATGCTACGTCCTACCAGGACCGCAGTGGCAGCGGTTCGTGCTGGTGTTGGGCCACTGCAACAGCATCTGGAGAACACGAAGTCACCGGCCAGCATCGGCCTGATCGTGAGGGGTACCGAGCCGTACAGCGCTGCTGAGGCTGCAGCAGCGACCGGCCTGGACGTGATCGCCGTTGTTCCCGAGTCGCCGGTGCACGCTCAGGTGTTCTCCGAAGGTGCCTCGCTCAGTAAATGGAGGCGACGTCGATCGAGCTACCTACGTGCCATCGACGGAACTTGGCAGAAGATCGAGCGTTTCCACGAAACACACCAGCCTGCATGGATCGCCAACTCTCCATACACCTCACAACTCGCGTAAGTAGCCCCGAAAGGCTAAGGGAGAAACCGCATGAGCGACAACGCACCAGACTTCGACTACGACGATCGACCAGCCCTACCCGACCTACCGATGTTCGCCTCCAATCCGGTCATTCTCGGCGATGAAGACGATGAGGTGACGCGGTACAGGAGAGGGCATTACGGTACCCACTCCGCCGGCCTTATCGCCGCTGCAGGCAAAGACGGCCGCCATGCCAACCCGGCGGCTGAGACGGTCCCGTTCACCGCGCCTTCGCCCTTCCAATCGAGTCAGTTGGAAGTTGCGCGCACCGACCATCAGCTGGTCAAGCAGTTGACCAAAGAAGCCTCGGAAATTCTCTCCCTCAGGAAGACGCAACGAGCGGACCAGGCGCTCAGCCCCGAGTCAGGCATCACCGCCATGACACCCGACGAAGAGCGCGAGTTGGGCAGACAGATCGTCATCGATCTCGTCAGCAAAGAAGTGCAGTCCGCAATCGACACCGGCCACAAGCAACTCAGCGTCAAAGAAGAACAGACGCTGGTCAAGGCGGTCTTCGACACGCTGTTCGGACTCGGACCGTTGCAGCCGCTCGTCGATGACCCGAACGTCGAGAACATCCTCATCAACGGCGACAGCGTCATCGTGATGTACCCGGACGGGAGCATGCAGACGCGCCCCCCGATCGCGGACAGCGATGAAGAACTCTACGACTGGCTGACCAACCTCGCCCAGCGAGCCCCAGGCGGCGGGCGACCGTTCTCGCAGGTCAACCCCAATCTTCGCCTCAATCTCCCCGGCGACATACGCCTCTCCGCGATGGGCTACGCGGTTCGCCATCCCAGCATCGCCATCCGCATGCACCGCCACAAGGACGTGACCATCGACAAGATGGTCGAAATGGGGGTCATGCCCCAGCTGCTGTCCGAGATCCTCAGCGCAGCAGTCATCGGTGGTGCCTCCGTCGTGATCTCCGGCCCGATGGGATCGGGTAAGACGACCAACCTCCGCGCCCTCGCCAACTGCCTTCCTCTGCAGACGCGAATCGGCACAGCAGAGACCGAGTACGAACTGTTTCTCGACAAGCTCGACGGTCGTAGACCGTATGTCGTTGCAGCCGAGGCAATCACCGGCGGTGGAGAGCGAAACGAGTTGACCGGAGCGCTACGCGGCGCGACGACCCTGTCAGACATCCTGTACCAGTTCGTGAGAATGCAGCTGGACCGTGTAATTGTCGGCGAGGTCGCCGGCGGCGAAATCATCGATATGTTCAAAGCAATGCAGATGGCGAAAGGGTCTTTGAGCACAACCCACGCCTACACAGCCGCAGGAGCGGTCGACCGACTCGTCACCTGCGCCCTCGAAGCAGGAGTACCGACCGAATACGCCTACCGCCAAGTGGCACACCACATCAACCTCATCATCCAGCTGCAGACGGACTACGAGTTCGCCGACACCGGCGAGCGCCGTCAAGTCCGATTCGTCAGCGAGGTCATTCACATCGAAGCAGGCGAGAACGCCATGCCTGCAGTGACCAAAATCTACGAAGGAAAATCAAGCGGTACCGGCGAATACGGCACGTTGCCACAGTCGCTGCTCCGCAAGCTCTACGCCGGCGGATTCAGTCCGAACCAAATCCCTATCAACACCATCGTAGGAGGTGAACGCTGATGTACACGATTACCGCCGTCGGCATCGTCATCCTCTTCGCCGCCGGAATATGGTTCTTCGCCAACGGAATCCGTGACCGCCGCGACCCGACAGCGCCGACACGGCACCGCACCCCCCGAACCCGTATACCTCGACAGACAAAGATCCTCTTCGCGGTGGGCATCGCGCTCGGTCTCGCTGCATGGCTGCTCAGTGGCTGGTTCGTCCTCTTTCCCATCATCCCGATTGCAGCAGTAGGCGTCCCCTACCTCCTCGGATCGTCCGCGGCCGCTGACGACATCGAACGACTCAACGCCCTCGAAGAGTGGGTGCGGAACCTGACCGGCGTCCTCGCGGCCGGATCCGGCCTCGAACAAGCCATCATCGCAACGCACCGAGGGATGCCCCAAGCATTGCGGCCGGAAATCACCAGCCTCATCACCCGCCTGCGCGGCAACGTGTCGATCGACGAAGCGCTGCTCCGTTTCGCAGACGACCTCGACGATTCGACCGGTGACTACGTAGTAGGAGCCCTTCGGCAAGCAGCGCGCCTGCGCGGTTCCGGCCTCACCGCAGCCCTGAAGCGCCTCTCGGAATCGGTGGCAGAGAACGTGCGCAACCGCAGGACCTCCGAGGCGGAGCGACAAGGGCCACGTACGACTGCTCGATGGGTCACTGTCATCACCGTCGCCCTGATCGCCGGGTTGTTCCTGTTCAGCAACTACATGGATCCGTACAAACAGCCCCTCCTCCAACCTGTTCTCTTCCTCGAATTCGTCGGCTTCGGCCTCGTGCTCGGTTGGATGAAGCGATACACCTTGCCCGTGAAATACCCCAGATTCATCGGCACCAAAGACCGCGAGGCGGCAAACAACGCACGTGCGAGGAGCGCAGCATGAACGATTTCGAGCTCTGGGCAATCGCCCTCGCGGCGGTCGCCGCCCTCGGCCTGATCCTCCTCGTTCTACGTATGCTGCCGGCCGATCCCGCCCTCGGCGACGCCATGGAACGTCTGTCCGGTGCGGCCTCGGACCCGTACGCCGTCGACACCAGCGGTGGCGACGACATCGCCGGCTCGGATGCCCTGTCCTACAGAGTCGGTGCCCGCTTTTACCCGCGACTGCGATCGCAGGCATGGTTCAGGATCCCGACTGCGGACCTTGCGATTCTCCGAGAGACCCCACAGAAGTTCATCGGAGACAAGATCCTTTCCGCCGCAATAGGTCTGATCATCGTTCCGGTCTCCCTTGCACTCCTTGCGCTCTTCGGCATTGCGGTGCCGTTCGTGTTTCCCGCAGCCGGTTCGCTCGTCCTGGCCTTGGTTGGCTTCTTCGCGCCTGACGCCGACGTCAAGACACGCGCGGCCAGTGCTCGACTCGAATTCACCCGAGCGCTGGCGGCATTCATCGACTTCGTCTCGTTGAATCGAAGCGGCGGCGTCGCAGCATTCCAAAGTCTCGAACGCGCTGCCGCCGTTGGTGATAGCTGGGTGTTCCTACGTCTGGATGCCGAGCTGCAGAAGGCTTCCCTTGCTGGCCAAGCACCCTGGGCCGCTCTGTCGAATCTCGCAGCCGAACTTGCACTTCCGGAGCTGGGAGATCTCGCGGACATCATGACCTACACCGGTGACCAGGGGGCGAGCGTGGCAGACACTCTCGCCGCCCGGGCCGGTGCGCTCCGCAGTGCCCTGCTCTCGAAAGAGCAAGGCGAAGCAGGAGCCAAAACGAAGAAGATGGACGCACCTCTCGGAGCCTTGGCCGTGCTGTTCATGATCATGCTGCTCGTGCCGGCCGCGGTGAACATCATGGGCATTTGAGAACCAGACGACCCGAATGCTTTGTCATTCAACGATCAACTACAGGAGGTGAGCTGCACAAACGCTGATCTGCGCACTTCACCTGCTCGAAGTGTCCGGTGTTGGCGATAGTCTGACCACCACTCAGAGCTCAACGCACACCAGGGTTTACAGATTGAAGGGAAACGTCACATGGCAGCATCACGCACCATCGCAAACCGAATCGCCGCGACCACCGCGACACTGTTCGCGCTGGCACTGTTCTCGTATACCCGCATGGCCGACCGCGCCGGCGGACGCAAGAGCGACAAGGGCTACAGCATGGAGACGGTCATCATCACCGCCGGCCTCGTTGTCCTCGCCATCCTCATCGTCGCGGGAATCACAGTGGTCGGCCAGCGATACCTCTCTCAAATCCAGTAACCCCACCACTCGCCCAACGAGATAGGGGAGGACCAGCGATGCATACCGAACCACACGCACCACTGCGCGAATGGATCGGCCAGATACGCCAAGACGACCGCGGAGCAGCCCTCGAAACCGTCGTCGTCTTCGGTGTCGTCCTACTGCTCTTCCTCATCGCAATACAGGCAGCTCTATACGCCCACGCACGAACCGTAGCGATCTCGACAGGTGAAGAAGCTCTACGACAAGCGCGATCGCAATTCGGCAGCGCTGCAGCCGGCACAGCAGCGGGATACGCATTCGCAGCCACCGCCGGCCCGACAACCCTGCGCGCACCCATCATTCTCGTCAACCGCGGCGCACGGGAAGCCACCGTCGAGATCACCGGACAACCCATCCGACTCATCCCGTTCTTTCCTCTCGACATCCACGTCAACGAGACGCTTCCCGTCGAACGGGTCACCGCCCCAGGAACCAGATGAACACCGCCGCCCGATTACGCCAGCTAGCAGCCACGGCCAGAGCCGACGATCGTGGATCGGCACTGCAAACAGTCATCGTCGCTCCCGCCACACTGTTCCTGATCGCACTCATCGTCACCTTCGGCGTTCTCGCGCAAGCGCACCAAAAAGTAGTCCACGCCGCGAACGAAGCAGCGCGCACCGCCTCGATCGCGCGAACAGCCTTCGCCGCCGCACCAGATGCACAAGCCGCCGCCCGCGACGATCTTACAGCACGGGGTCTGACCTGCACCGCTCTCAACGTCAACACCGACCTCGGCGGATTCCGAACCCGCCCCGGTGTCACCGCCTCCGTCTCGGCGACCGTCACCTGCGTCATCTCCCTCGACGCACTCGGATTCCCGAAAGTCATGGGCTCACGGACCATCACAGCGACCGCGACCTCACCCGTCGACACCTACCGGGAGCGCACCCGATGACCGATGCACTACGCCGGGCCGTAGCCGCCTGCACACGCCGGGACACGCACAACGACGCCGGAACCATCGCCATGTGGAGTGTCATCACCGCCATGGCGCTGCTGATCATGATGGGCCTCGTCGTCGACGGCGGCGGCAAAGTCCAAGCCAAACAGCGCGCCGAGCAAGTCGCCGAAGAAGCAGCCCGCGGGGCAGGACAAGCCATCATCGAACCACTTGCAGTCCGCGGCACCAACGTCGTAGTCAACCCACTGACAGCGCAAGTAAAGGCCACCAAATACCTTGCTGCAGCAGGAATTCCCGGCGTCGTGGTGCAGACCGGACCGACAACACTTCTGGTCACCACCACAACGACCTACCAACCTCGGGTACTCGGTTTGATCGGCGTCGGACCGCAACAGATCATCGGAACAGCCACCGTCAACCTCAACCGCACCAACCTCGGAATCCCCGGCACCCCATGACCAATCCACCGCAGAGCAGACGAGCCACGGAACTCCACGAACAAACGGAGGACGTGATCCCACAACTCGCGGAGGAACGCTGCACGACATCGGCCACCCTGCAGCCATCGGAAAGGACACACGCATGACGACCATCCGACGGCGCTTGACCGGTTTGCTCTACCTGATCGTCCTCCTCGTCCTCGTCGTAGGACTCCCGCTCGCACTATGGACATTTCGCGGCAACCCGATCCCGTCGACCTTGCCCGATCTGAACCAAGTCAAAACAGCTTTGACCGCCCAAGACGACGGATCGCTTTTCCTCGGATTCGTGACCTGGATCGGCTGGCTCGCCTGGGCTAGCTTCACCTTCAGCATCGTTATCGAGCTGGCCGCAGCACTACGCGGCATCAAAGCACCTCGACTCCGAGGCCTCGGTCTTCAGCAGCGAAGCGCCTCCATTCTCATAGGCGGAGCGCTGATGCTGGTGACCGCCGGAACCGCCACAGCCCAACCCCTCACCGCGATGCCGTTTCTGGACGCTCCTGCACACTCGGCCCCGATCCAAGTAACGGAACAAAGCCAACCGCATCCAGCAGAAGCCCCCGCCCGACCCATCAACGGGGAAACCATCACTGTGCAGCAGGGCGACAGCCTATGGAAACTCGCAGAGCGCCACCTTGGCGATGGCTTTCGATACACCGAGATCAAGCAACTCAATGCCGACGTCCTGACCGACGACGGATGGCTGCAACCAGGATGGAAACTTCAGCTCCCCGCCGCCGCACCCACAACCGTCGACGGGGCCTACACAGTTCGAGAAGGAGACAGTCTCTGGAGCATTGCCGAGCAACATCTGGGTGACGGACACCGCTACAAAGAAATCATCAACGCCGACGGAACTGCACCATCGACGATCATCCACGTCGGCCAGCAGCTCACCGTCAACGATCAAACCGCCGAGACTGGCACGTCCGAACCGTCCCCGGTCGCTGCCGCTCCTGTAACTGCTGCTGCGCCCGAACCAACCGTCGCTCCTGAACCGGCTCCGGCTGCCGCTCG
>NZ_JBFBKN010000015.1:0-109351 GCF_040702225.1 Rhodococcus sp. NPDC080181 | reverse complement strand
CGCTCCTGAACCGGCTCCGGTCTCTGCTGCTCCTGTACCTGCTGCTGTGCCCGAACCGGCTGCCGCTCCTGAACCGGCTCCGGTCTCTGCTGCTCCTGTACCTGCTGCTGTGCCCGAACCGGCTGCCGCTCCTGAACCGGCTCCGGTCTCTGCTGCTCCTGCACCTGCCGCTGTGCCCGAACCGACCGTCGCTCCTGAACCGGCTTCGGCTGCCGCTCCTGAACTGGCCCCCGCAGCAGCGCCTGAACCGTCCTCCGCTGCACCTCTCCTGGGTGGCACCGACGTTCCGGAGCAAGCAGAGATGGTTCCGGGCGGTGACGAACAGGCTCAGGCAGAAGCGCAGGCCGCTGCCGCCGCCGCTGCGAAGATTTTCGGAATCGAACTCAACAGCGCTTCGTCACAGCTACCTGCTCCGACAGCGGCGGTTCCTGAGCCATCGCCTGCTCCGGTGGCGGCAGAGGCCCCCGCCCCGGCAGAGGCCCCCGCCCCGGCGGCGGTTCCTGAGCCAGCGCCTGCTCCGGTGGCCGCCCCTGAGCCAGCAGAGGCTCCCGCCCCGGTGGCAGCTTCCGATCCTGCTGCTGAGTCCGCGGGCGCAGATGTTGTGGCACCCGGGCCGGCACCCGCTCAAATGCCTGCCCCGGCGCAAGCGTCGTCACCCAGTCCTGCTGCAGCTCCCGCCCCGACTCAGCCAGCCACCCAGATCCCACTGAATACACCGACGACAGACCCGGTACATATCGCCGCCACTGCGCAGCCAAGTGATGTCTCCGAGAATCAGAACAGCACATTGTGGCTCGGTATCTCAGCCCTAGCGGCCATCGGACTGGCTGGGGCCTTCGGGCTGCGCCGGCACCGTCAACAGCACGATCGCCGCAGAGGCGAGACCCTCCCTGAAACCTGGGGCGCTGCAGCAGTTGTGGAAGAACAGATTCATTCTGCAGCGGACAACAACGTCCTCACGCGGCTCGACGAAGCACTGAGGACTATCGCCGAACATGCTCGGACACAGGGCAACGCACTGCCGGCATTGCTCGGCGCATTCATCGGTCCCGATGCGGTGGAGCTAGTAATCCTTGATGACTCCGTACTGCCGGACCCGTGGCTCAGATCAGAGACCGGCGCCTGGACCCTCCCCGCCGACGTCCGGATCGCCCCAGCACCCACCACAATCAGCCCGTACCCCACGCTCGTGACACTCGGTTCCACAGACGACCGAACCCAAGTTCTTCTCAACCTGGAAGAACTCGGCTACCTCGGCATCTCAGCTTCACCAGACCACGCCCGCGGCACTCTCCAGGCCCTGGCCC
The DNA here is from genome assembly GCF_040702225.1 of Rhodococcus sp. NPDC080181. Classification (NCBI taxonomy): domain Bacteria; kingdom Bacillati; phylum Actinomycetota; class Actinomycetes; order Mycobacteriales; family Nocardiaceae; genus Rhodococcus; species Rhodococcus sp. NPDC080181. The sequence continues at coordinate 108,044 of NZ_JBFBKN010000015.1, read as the reverse complement.
TCGAACTCGTCGAATCCCCGCTCGCAGACAACCTGCACCTGACGCTGATCGGTTTCGGACAGGAGCTCCCCGAACTGTTCGGCAACGGTCGAATCGAGCACACCGACCAACCAGACGAAGTGCTGGCCAGACTCGCCCGACAAGCCGAACGTGACCAAGACACTCTCGTCGAACAACACATCGACAGCATTGCAGCGGCCCGTTCGATCTACGACACAAGCGAAATGACCGCTCCCGAAGTAGTTCTCATCGCGAGTCAGTTGACGGCCGACCAACAACAATCACTCGATCAGATCCTGGCCGCCACACCGCGCGTAGCGTTCGCTGCCGCCAGCACCGCCAGCGAGAACACCCAGGCCGCGTGGACACTCGACATCGTCGACCGCAACACCGCAAGCCTTGTCAAACGAGACACCGACGGCGGCTTCACATTCCAGCCAGCATTCCTCGAGCCGGACCAATATGAAGGCATTACCGCCTACCTCGCGACCGCCACACAGCCAGCGATCCCCACAGAGTCATCCATTCACGACTCCTGGGCTGCAGCCGAAATCGACGCACACCTCACCGACGCCGAAAGCGCTGAGACCTTCCTCGACGCCATCACCGCGGTCGACCCCACCGACCAGCTGCTGCTGAACGGAACTACCGCATCGGAGACCGCCGCCGACGTCACAGATGTTCCCGCCTACAGCCCGGACGTCGCGCAGTGGACATCCCCAGAAGCGATCGGTTTCGATGACCCGGCCCCAGCCATTGCTCCCGTCGTTGGTGACGTACCTGCCTCGGGACATCTCTGGCTCCATCTTCTCGGGAAACCATCCGTCACCACCCCGACCGCGGAGCCACCCAAGGATGGCCGTGAAGTACTCCTGACCGAGATCGCAGCCCTTCTTTCGATCCACCCGGGAATCAAACACGACTCCATCGACAAAAAGATCTGGCCTGCAGACAATTTCGACAAACTCCCTCTGGAGGATCAGCCGAAGAAGAAGGCCACACGCCGCCAGAACTACCTCTCAAGACTGCGAAATTGGTTGGGAGAAACGGAGAACGGCGAGCAAGCATTCCCGAAGCACGGCGACCGCACCGGCCGCACCGGCTACCGACTACACCCCGATGTCCGATCAGACTGGGACTACTGGCAACAACTGATCGACACCACCCCGGCCGCCGCCACCGATGCGGAATTGCGGACGGCCGCAGAACTGGTAAACGATCAACCGTTCGCCGGGACACGGGCAGACCGTTACGGGTGGGCACGAAACCTGCAGCAGCACATGATCTCGACCCTCGCGGACGCCCTCGAAGAGCTCGCCACCCGACAAATCAAGACCGGAGATCTCGCCGCAGCGCTCACCACAGCAAACCGCGGCGTCACCGTCGAACCGTTCCGAGAAGGCCTCTGGCGACTGGCGATCATTGCCACCCACGGAAGCGACGAGATCAGCAAGACCCAGGAGCTGATCGATCAATTGCTCGCGAACCTCGGCGACATCGACGTCGATCCAGAACCCGAAACCGACGAACTCTTGCGTGCCCTCGCGCAATTCCACAATGGCGGCAACGCCCTATACCGGATCGGAGCAATAGCCAGTTGATAGCAAGCGCGTCAATCGAGGTGTCTGAAGTGTCCGGTGAGCACGTTACGGTCGGCACAGCCGCACCATTATCGTTACCGCAGTACAACGCACAGAACAACGTAGGGGGTCCACGATGATCAGCACACGACGCCGCACCGGTGCGGCAATTCTCGCGGTAGTCGCCGCTGCGAGCATCAGCGTCGCATGCGGGACCGGAGACACCGAAGCGACTCCCGTGACGACCACCACCCAGCCGGTCCTCACTGGCCCCGAGGGTGTCGAAAAGTCACCGGAACAGCAGGCGACCGATAGCGCAATCGCGAAGATCGACGAGTTCTATGCCTCGCGTGGAGCGGTCGAAGCCGATCCCGCGAAGGCGGTCCAGGAATTGGATCGAGTCGCGGGTGGCCCGGTTCTTCCCAAGGTGAGTGACGATATCTCGCTCCGGCGTTCTCAAGGAATTACCAGCACGGGGGCCATTGTGGTTGTCAATTCCTCCGTGACCGACCTGTCGGCACCGAAGGACGCCGACGGCAATCCAATCCCTTCGCCGGACGGAGCATGGGTCAAAACCGAGACTTGCACCGATATCTCCGGGTGGATCACGAAGTTTCCTGATGGCAGTCCAGCAACACTTCCGGATCGAGGGCAGTTTGAGACAGCTCAGATCACCGTTCGAAACGCTGTATGGCCTGATTCTGCAGGTTGGAGGGTGACCAGTTTGAACACCTTGAAGACCGACAGCTGCACCAGCTAGTAGCCCAATTCATCCGTCTGCTTTGCCATTCGAGGGAACCATGCCTAACCGTTTAGAACACCGCGCGGTGATTAGGACACTGATCTACGGAACTGCCGTTGCGGCTGCCATGACGTTTACCGCGCCGTCCGCGGGTGCCCAGCCGGGTGTTGGTGGGGCGGGAGCAGATGTCATTGGGGACGTCGGTGGCGGGCAGGCCGTTGTCGTGCAAGGCAGTTTCACGACCGCGCCTTCACCCCCCGCTGGAGTTGGTCCGAGTTCCGGTGCCGGTACTTCCATCCCTGGAGGACAGTCAGCATCGCTCGGAAGCGGAGGAGGTGGGGGAGGGGCACCCGCACCCAGCGGACCTCAACCTACGGTCTTTCCTCAATCGGACGGCACGCTCGGGGTCGCTACACAGGGGCAGCTCGACGCTTGCGCTGGGCTGGGCCTAGCCAACTGCGTACAGCTCCCGGATACCGGCATTCCCGGCACTCCGCCTGCCGTCGTCGACGTAGCGAATCTTGTGAATGCGGCCGTAACCGCACTTCAGGTTGAGCCGATCGATATCGGGATCGTCCCCGAACCCGCCGACAGCCCAGGAGGCCGCACTGGACTCGTCGGAATGAATTCCTGGATCTGGGTCGCTAATCCGCGAGAAGCTACCGTCGGCCCCATCAACAGGACCGTCACCACCGGCGGTATCACCATCAACATGAACGCCGTCAATACGGGCCTTGTCGTCAACTACGGCGACGGTCTCCCCACGCTCCCGCCCCTGTGCCCGGTGACCTCCGTCCCCTATACCGACGCGGCAATGGCACTGCCGTCACCGACTTGCAACCACTTCCTGCAGAAGGCCTCCACACTAGAGCCCGGCGGTACCTTCAAGGTCTCTGTGACGTCGATGTGGGTCGTCACTTGGACTGCTGTTCTCCCCGGTCAAGTCGTCGGCGGCACAATACCCACTACCGCAACCGCGACCACCGAAGTACGGGTTGGCGAGCTACAGGTTCTAGTCACAGGATGAGTCGGTGGTCTTACGGAGTGCTGCGACTACTCGGATGGCGACTAAGCCGGGATCCTCGGAATCAGTGCAGGGAATTAAAGTCCCCGGTATAAGAGGTAGTGGTTCACAATTTGGCTTTGACTCCCGAATTCGGACGACATTCCACCCCGCTTCTTCGAGTGCTAGTGTCTTTCTTTTGTCCGTGTCAGATTTTGTGAAGTGCCAGTACCAACCGTCGTACTCCACGACGGTAGAATGATCGTGAATTATTAGATCAACAGCCCCCGGCCAGGATGGCAAACGTTGCGGTCCAGTATAAGCAATGCCCAGGATCTTTGTTATGGCCTCGCATACGGCGGCTTCTCGCTTCGAGGACCCATGATCTTTGCATCGAGAGCAGCCCCTGCCTGCAGCGCGACTGCTGATAGTGGCCTGCCATTCGTGAGATTCCGTGCAGCTCCACCAGGCCTTTCGATTGGAACCTGAGGTGACCTGTGAGGGCTCAGTTTTGTTCCTCGTCGCATGCCATTCATTAGCTAGCTCTGGATAAGTCGTGGCTAGATCGTTGAAGCCCACTTTTACGCGTCGCCCCGAACATATCGGGCAGCCATTCCCGGCGGATCGGGCTGATACCTCTGCCTGATATTCATGGCCGTAAGGATTGCAACTCCACCAAAATAACTTTCTGCTGCCCCCAGTAACCCCCGACGGTTGTATTACATTCCTGGTCGCATGCCATTCTTTAGCTAGATCGGGCCTTCGTGTCGACAGGTCATTGAAGCCTGGAAGGGTTTGTTTGCCGACGCAGTAAGGGCATCCCCGTCCTCTGACTCTAGCGGCTACTGTTGCAGGGTATTGATGGTTTTTCGCGCAAATCCAGTTCGCAGTGTAGTTGGATCCGGGCCGAACAAGTTGAGGCTCAAGAGCGTTTTTGCTGTAATCCCACTGGCTAGCGATTTCTGGATAGAGGGTGGAGAGATCGTTGAAACCAGCCAAGGCGCGCTTGCCTGAACAGATGGGGCATCCATATCCACGCGACCTCGTGCTGATGGTGTCTTCCCATTCATGCCTCCCTGTCGTGCAAAGCCACCACACCGAACGAGCGCTTCCCGTCGATAGCAATCCGGGCGTCAGTTGGTTGCGGGTAGGGTGCCATTCGGCGGCGAGGTCTGGTCGAAGCGTAGCGAGGTCGTTTACACCGGACTCGACTCGACGGTTGGAGCAAACTGGGCAGCCAGTTCTTTTCCCTGAGCTGCGGCTCGCGATCTGCGCGCGCCATTCGTGACCGTGCCTGCATTTCCACCAAACCGGCTTGTTAGATCCGATCAGTACCTCGTCAGGGCCTATGCTGTTCTTGTCTGGATGCCAGTCGACGGCAATTTCGGGCACGAGGGTTCCGAGGTCGTTTTCGCCTGCTATAGGTAGACGGCCACCGCAGTACGGACATGCGCATTTTGCAGAAACCCACCGGTCAATTCGTAATTGATATGAATGGCCACGTGGGCGGCATTTCCACCAAGCTTTGTATTCGGAGCCGGGTTTTACAGATTCCGGAGATCGGTCGTTCCGGTCGTGATCCCATTCTTGAGCGGCCTCCGGTAGCAGGGTCAACAGGTCGTTTACTCCGCAGATTGTACGTCGACCTGAGCAGTATGGGCAGCCGTAACCATGTAGGGCGCGTTTGGCGATGCGCATTTGATATTCATGGTTCTTGGTGCATTTCCACCAGATATCGACTGCGGTCGAGCCGGCCGTGAATTGGGATGGATGAAGATCGCCGTTGAAGGTGGGGTGCCATTCGTTCGCGAGGTCCGGCCTGAGGGTGGCTAGGTCCGCTTTGTCTGGGACAGCTCGCGTTGGCATGGATGCAACTGTAGATGTCTGGTCGGACATATTCAGTTATGTTGTGCCCCTCGTTGAGCCTCGCCTTCGGCGTCGACGTGCACTGCTCCTGTTGCAAGGAGGCAAGATCGGCGGAGGCAGGCCCGCGACCAATGGCCACTTGATCGGTGTAACCAAGGCTTACAGTCCCTGGGAAGTCAGGTGGCGGCTCTCGTGGCGGTGTCGACGATTTGGAGTGTGGCACACCCGAGATAGTCGGATAGGCGAATTGCAGGTTGTGGTCACCAACTAGAGCCGTGCACCCCGCTCAGCGTGGGGGACGAAATTCGAGGCAGATATCAGGCTTCATGGTTTGTAGGCTGGTGGAATGCCTGAACGGTTGACCGTCAACGTCACGATTCCACCAGAGTTGGCCGGAGGGCAAGTGCAGGCCTACCTGGAAGAGCTGGGGTTCGAGGTAGGCCACACGTCCGCACCGGACGTGTGGGCGTTGACGGAGCCGGCTAGCGGCATGGACCGGGTGGATTTCATGACAGTCTGCACCCTGTCGAGCTCGGAAGCGGACGTCGATGACGAGCTCGTCGACCTCCCGCAGGACCCTTACGCCTCTCGTTTGGACCATGAGCGAATCGCCGAGGAACGCCTTCGCGCGATCACGCAGATGAGCGCGGGCGCGGTGGGATCGTTCCTGTATGCGTTGCAGTTACCTGTCATCACAGCCCGCGACGGGTCGTTGTCTGCAGCAGTCTGCAGTGCACGTAGCGATTTGGCCGGAATTGTGGACGACGATGACGAGCACCCGTTCGGCCAGCACGCTGTCCACGTTGTTCGCTATGGCAACGCCACGCACCGTCGGATGAGGTTTCCTGGGTTCGTGTTGCGTCTGAATCAGGACCCTGAACTTCTCGAGGACATACGACGCGGGCCGATCGACGTCGACGAGGTCGTTTTCGCGTCGGGCTCGTCGATATTGAGCAGTGTGCTGGTTCCCGCAAGCCATCTCGGTCCGTTGTTGGCTGCACGGTCTCCATGGGTGTGGGCGTTTCAGGCGAACAGGGTGTCGGGTGCGGTGATTTTTACTCTCGGCACAGATATTATCGGGCGGTCTCCTGTTCCGTACGAAGCGCATCAGGTGCTTCCCCGATCTCCAGTGGGTCGTCTTCCTCAGCGGCAGGAGCCGCCGGCACCGGCGGCGTGGGGTGCTGCCGTCGCTTGGTGGGTTGCTCAGATGAACTCGGTTCTCGGGCACCTCCTGAACCCATGTCTGTTCGCGGATGCTGACGGTGACTACCTCCCCTATGCGCAGCAGAACCGGCTGATGGAATTTGCTGATCTCCTGCAACGAGTTACCTCGACGCTGCTATCGCTGCACGACGACTACGCAGCCGGAGTTTTGATGTGGTCGGCAATGGACCTGATCGAGTCGTCCTGGCTTTCATGGGATCTCACGGCACTGTGCAAGCCCTCGGTTGCTGCAAAAGCGCTGCAGCAAGTTCGAGATCGTATGCCTGCTGATGTTCAGTCCGTCCTCCTTCCGTACGCCGCTTACGGTGTGGAGGCGTTGACGGAGGTGGGAGAAGGGTTCTTCATCAAGAACTATCGTGGATCGGAGAAGGTGATTCTGAGGCTCCCCGGTGGAGCGGAGAAAGCCCTGTCGCTCGACGTCGCTGTGAGTCAGCTGATGCGTGCGCGCAGGAACACTACGCACGGGTTCGACAAAGCTGATCCCGTCCGCGACCGACTGTTCGCGCAGCATGACGGCCGGCGGCCAGAGACTCTGATGTACCTGCCGCTGCTGTATTTGATGTACATCATGTCCGATCCTGATGACCTGAGGCGTCGTCTGCTCCGCCGATCCGCTCGAAGGGACAGGACGCAGTGAGAGGTGTTCACGCACGTTGCCGGTGGTGTGCTGAGAGAACGTGCGGTGAGCGGCATGGTGCGCCGGGTGATGGGTGCAGTGTGGCCGGGGAGGTTCGGCGCATGCACCGCAGTCTCGGCCGAACACCGGATGTTCTGGAGTATCTCTGGGACGGTGAGGTATGACATCGAAACGTACCTCCGCCGGTGACAAGCGCGCTCGCAAGGTCCAGCAGCGTCGAAAGCGGCTCGCGCAGCAAGGAGTGTCGCGTGAGCAGCACGCTGCGCTTGTTCTCGAACGCAGCGGCGATCCCTCGTTCGTGCAACGGCGCACTAACGCCGACGGTGGGCGAACCCTGTCGTGGAGTAAAGACACGATTGGGGGTGCGGAACTGAACGACGCTCTCAAGCAGCAACGACAGGCGTTTCAGGTCAAGTTCGGTCGAGACCTCGGGCCCAACGATCCGTTGTTCTTCGACCCAGATGCCGACACTCCGCAGGAGATCAGTGAGGAGACCCTGTTGGCGGACGTGGACTCGCTCATCGACAGGGCCCGCGAGGCAGGAGAGAACCCCGCCTATGTCCAAGCATGGCGCGACACCGGGTTCTTACTCACCGAACACAACATGCACCTGTTCTCTGCCTCGGACATCGACGAATGGAACGCCGCGCTCGAACAGCATTGGGACGAAGCGGCATTCGGGCCGTTCGACGACGCACCTTAGGGCCGACGGCACGATCTGGCGGCTGCAGCAAGTCCGAGATCGGTGGTGTAATTCCCACGCCGCTGACCTCGCGCACTGAAGTCCGAAGATGCGAACTTCAGGTTTTGGTCACCAACTAATAGGTGCTGTGTCGCGCTGAACGGGCAATTGCACCTTCGCGCTATTTGCGCTCTAATTATGTACATGACTACTTTGCCGGTCGCAGATGCACGTGCGCGTCTGTCCAAGATCGTGGACGATGCGGAACAGACCCACGCCCGGTATGAGATCACCCGCAATGGGCACCGGGCTGCGGTGTTGCTCGCTGCCGACGATTTCGATGCGCTGCAGGAGACCATCGCAGTGCTGTCGGATCAGGAACTGCTGACATCTCATCTTCGTGGCGTGGCGGAGCTGCCCGAGGGTGACAGTCTCGATGCGGGGGAGTTGGCCGAGGTCATGCGGGTCGCTGGCCGGTCTGCCCGCGCGTGAGCGAGCCTGAAGCGCCGTATCGGCTTGTGATTGCTCGATCAGCCTCTCGCGCTATCAGTCACACTCTTCCCGAGAAGGTCGCCGCTGCGGTGTACGAGTTCATCACCGGAGCGTTGCTGGAGAATCCGCAGCGGGTCGGGAAGCCCCCGGCCCCGCCGCTTTCGCCTGCCTACAGCGCCCGCAGAGGCACCTACCGGGTTCTCTATCTGATCGACACCGGGCGGCGAACGGTGCAGGTCACCGCGATTTCACACCGGTCGGACGCCTACCGCTGAGAAGATTGCACAGCTACCGGATTATGTTGCGGAGATCAAACCTCGCAGGCGTAAAGCTTCCACCAATGGTGGGTGGGTCGCGGTCGCCATCCAACCCGCTTTCCGGTCTGCCTTGCTGCCGAGTGAGTCGGCTACTGCACTCCGCAGAATTCGGAGAGCATCCTCGATCGCCTCGCGATCGGCGTGATCGCGATCGAACCAACTCATGTCCGCACCGATGACCCGTTGGTACTGCACCAGCGCACCGTCCTTGTTCACTCCCGCTGTCTCCAGCAGCTCGAGTGAACCGATCTTGAAGACCAGAGCCCGAGTGATCGTGGTCGGCATCCCGCGCCGGTTTGCTTGATAGACGGTCGGATCGACAATCCGGCCCATTGCCGGAATCCACAACACCAGGTGCCCGGTCCACTGTGTGTCCGATTCCCATTTCGGTGTGCGGCTCCCAAGCTCCACCCACTGCTCGTCCGACCACGCCACCTGCCCGTACACGACCAGCGGCTCGGCCTCGATCCCGTAGTCACGCAATGCCGGAATCAAGCAGCGCACCGCAGCAATGCAGGTGCCGGAAAAGCCGCCCTCGGTGTAGGCCTGCCAGATTTGGCAATGTCGGTCGATGATCTGCACTTCTGCCGGTGTGCTCACGCCAGGATTCGCAGGGGGGCGGATCCCTGCTACTGGTGGTGTGACGTACCCCGCCCGCTGCGCCCATTCCGGCACTGCAGCGGCTCCCGGACCGCCACGCGATCGCCCTGACCCCTTGCCTGCGCCTTTGCGTTTCTTGCTCACCGGTGACATCTCGACGCTCCCAACTCGACTCGACTCTCTGCCCCGACGCAGGAGTTCCGCTTCGGATCGTATCGGCGAGGTACGACACTTTTCGCACGCAATCCAAGACCCATCATTACTCCCGGTTGACATGGTTGACATGACGGGAACAGCCGGGGATGATCAGGGTATGTCCACTGTGGAGAAGGATTTTGAGGTCATGGCGCATCGATTGGTCGAGGCCAGCGGTGCGCCGGATGAGCGTGATCTGGCATACGCGATAGCGGGCCTGAGTGGCATCGTCAACGGTCTGAAAGCCCGTCGCGCATGGAGCGAGCATGTGGGGGAGATCTTGACCCCGAGTCAGGCCCTCGATGTTGCGGGCTGGACGCGTGCGGCTCTGAGCAAGGCTGTGAAGGAGAACCGCGTTCTACGGTTGACGGGCGGCAACGGAAAATACGGTTACGCCGCAGCCGGGTTCACCGATGCCCAGCCGGCGAAGCCGATTCTCGGTATTCAAGACGTGCTGCGTGTGTGGGCGGGGCAGGATCCGCGTGGATGGTCGACGGTCGCGTGGCTGACTACCGAACAGCCTGAGTTGGATGGCCGTACGCCCCGGCAAGCTCTTCTCGACGGTGATGTGCCTACTGTTGCTCGCGCCGCCCGGGCTGCTGTCAGCCGGCTTGCAGCGTGAGTGCTGATCGCGCCGTCGTTCATCTGTCCGAGCCCAAGCCCGTCAGTGAACTGGCGGAGCGATTTCCGTCGTACGTCTACCCGGCCGGGACCGAGTTCTTTCGGTCGCACCAGGCCAGTCTTGGAACGTGGTGGTACTCGTCGAGCGGAGGTGGACGGTTCGACCTCGAGGAGCCTGACGGGACGTGCTACCTGGCGGAAGACGAGGTGGTCACGCTCCTGGAGATCTTCGGTGGCCAACTCGTCGTGCCGAGGTACGAGGTGGATGCGCGTGCGGCGTCGACGATCACGTTGGGCACCGATGTCAGGCTCGCTGACTTGACTGCGAACGCGGGTGTTGCGTTCGGGGTGACGGCGGAGATCTTCTCGACTGCCGACTATCCGCTGACTCAGCGGTGGGCGGCGGCGCTGAGGGCGGCAGGCTACGAGGGTGTGCGGTACTGGGCGCGCCACGACCTCGAGCATGCTCGTCGATGTGTCGCGTTGTTCGGTGCAGGAGGGGTGGTCGGCGAGGGTCATCGTCATGTCGTGATGGCCACGGCCGCGCTTTCCGAGCGAGCGGATCTGTTGGAACGGTGGCGCGAAGAAACGGGCGTCACGATCTTGGACGTTCCGGACCTGCTGTAGCGCTCGCCGTCGAATCGACCAGCTGGAACGTTGCTAACGAAACTTACAGTAAGTACTGTAAGTCTTATGAAGATCAGCGCGCGCCCTCTGCTCGACAATTCCGTCGACGCCGAATTGTTCGTCGGCCGGCGACGGGAACTGGCCGCGATCTGGGAGGCGTTGAACGCTGAGCTCAACGTTCTGGTGACGGGGGAACGTGGGATAGGCAAAACGTCGCTTCTCCGTCAGCTGCAGCTTGACTGTCGGGAGCAGTTCACAGGTGCCCGGCGCGAAGGCGACTTTCCGATGAGTTTCGTGCGAGTCGAGGGGATCGCGGACGGTCGCGACATGCTCGCCCGCATCGTGGAAGTAGTCACCGGTGAACCAACTGCCGAAGGTGAGGGGCCCGACGTCCTGCTGCGGCGATTGAGCGATTTTCGGCTGCAGTTCGTCGACGACACGCTTCGGCGATGGGCAGCGGAAAGCGACGACGGCACAGCTCCGCTCGGGCCGCGCCTGTATCCGGTGATCATCGTCGACGACGTCACCGCCTCGGCCGGGCATGCGCTGTTCGGGCGGTACCGCGACGAGGTGTGGGCGACGGGATACCTGTGGGCGGTGTCGGTGCGCGAGAGTGACCGTCAAGGTCTCTTGACTCCGCCTGCAGACGCATTCTTCGAGAAGGTCGTTGACGTGGCCCCGCTCTCGACGTCGGAAAGCATCGAGTTCATCAATCGCCGCGGCGGGATCGACATGGAATCGATAGCAGACACGCTTACTGGCGCAGTCGGTGGAAACCCTCGGGATCTGGTGGGTGCTCTGCGTGGTCTCATGCAGGACCCTGGGTCGTTCGAGAACAACGCTCGGGCCATTGGAGCTAGAGACGATGCCATCTTTGTTTTGGGTCGCCCGGCGTCGATGCTGGCGGCCGAAATGAAGGCGCGTGGCCCGGTGAGTGCATCGGACGATGACCTGCTTGCAGCGTTGGGGTGGACACGTCCGCGTGCTGTGCAGGTCTTCAAGCAGCTCTACGAGAAGGGGCTGGTGCGGAGCAGTGAAGTGGCCTCGGGCACTGGGCGGCCGCGGCGTGTGTACGAGTTGACCCCGCCGGCGGAATGGCTGCGGATGGAACAAGCTGATCCGGAGGACCAGAAATGAGTGGCGACCTACTGCGTCAGTTGCGGGAGTCGAAGGCCTTCGACCCGTCGCCGGATCCGGATCGTATGTCGCAGGTCCATGTGCCGTTCGACGTACTCACCGGTCCCGTGGGTGGGGATTACGAGCAGCGTTTCATGGACGCTGTTCGGCGTCGTGAGCGTGTGGCTCTGATCGGTGCCAGTGGTTCGGGAAAGTCCTCGATCACCGAATACGTGATGGGCGTGCTTCAATCTGAATCTGTTGCGGCACTGAGGATCAGGATGGGGATTCAGACCGACTCCCTCGTCTCCGATCCGGCTGAGTTTCCGCGGCTGTTGGTCAACACCATCGCTAGACAGCTCGACGAGAACCGGGCGGTCCAGAAGATTGCTCGGGAAATGCGCGGAGGTTCCGCACGTCGGCCGGTCAAATTCTCGGTTGGCCTCCCGTGGCTGTCCGGCAATCTTGCGATCGAGCTCGGCAGCGTGGTGAACGAGCCATCGCAGGGAGAGGACGTCGTAGATCAAGCCATCAGGGTCCTGGAACTGATTTCGCGCAGCGGCTTGATTCCGACGCTCGTGCTCGATGACACGGACCAGTGGATACGTCGTCCAGGTATCGGCGTCGATCCGGAGCCGCGGATCGCGATGTTCTTCGGCTCGACCTTGAGGATGATCGCCGAGCGCCTCCCGGCAGCATGTGTCGTCGCCGTCCATGACGACTACATCAACAGCCCCCACTACGAGCGAGCCCGCGAGTACCTGAACACTCGAATCACGTTGCCAGCCTTGGCTGGCCCTGACGCACTGGGATCGATCATCGGCATGCGGGCTCGCCGGGCCGTCGAAAATCCGAATCTTCGCGCGATCGACGTCATCGACGATGACGCCCTCCAGCATCTCTTCGACCACTACGTGGCCGGCCGCAGTGTCCGCCGGGAGCTGGTCGTGTTGCAGGATGCGTTGGGACGAGCATGTTCCGTGACAAGCGAGACCATCGAGGCCGCTCACGTCGTCGCGGCGATTGCTGCAGGTTAAGAACACGAACAGCGGCGGAGGCGTCGGCGGTGTGATCGCCCGAGCGTTGTATTCCAGTTCACGATCGGCGGCGGTTTTCAGGGTCAAGTCCCAGGTAGTGGTGTATCGCCTGTGATCCTTCGTAGGGGTTAGGCGCTGAGTTCGAGGACGGGGTCGGTGCTCACCTCCGTCGTCGTGTCGGTCACTGGAGCGAGTCGGCAGCGGGCGAGGACTTCGAGGCCGAGGTAGCGGCGGCCTTCGGCCCATTCGTCGGTCTGTTCGGCCAGCACGGCCCCGACGAGGCGAACGATGGCCTGCCGGTTGGGGAAGATGCCCACGGCGTCGGTGCGGCGCCGGATCTCCTTGTTCAGCCGCTCGGAGGGGTTGTTGGACCAGATCTGGGTCCAGACGTCCTTGGGGAAGGCGGTGAAGGCCAGGATGTCGGCGCGGGCGGCGTCGAGGTGCTCGGCCACCGCCGGCAGCTTGGCGGCCACGTAGTCCAGCAGCCGGTCGAACTGGGCGTGCACCGCGGCGGCGTCGGGCTGGTCGTAGACCGAGTGCAGCATCGCCTTGACCGCCGGCCACATCGACTTCGGGGTCACGCTCATGAGGTTGGCGGCGTAGTGGGTGCGGCAGCGCTGCCAGGTGGCGCCGGGAAGGTTGGCCGCGATGGCCTCGACGAGGCCGGCGTGCGCGTCTGAGGTCACGAGCCGGACCCCAGCCAGGCCGCGGGCCACGAGGTCGGCGAAGAACTCGTTCCACGCCGCCCCGGTCTCGGCCGTGGCCACCCGCATGCCCAGGACCTCGCGGTGCCCGTCACCGTTGACACCGGTCGCGATCAGGACCACGGCGTTGATGACCCGCCCGCCCTCGCGCACCTTCATGGTCAGGGCGTCGGCGGCGACGAACGTGAAGGGTCCGGCCTCGTCGAGGGGCCGGTGGCGGAAGGCCTCGACCTGGGCGTCGAGGTCGGCGGCCATCCGGGACACCTGCGACTTCGACAGGCTGTTGATGCCCAGCTGCTTGACGAGCTTGTCCATCCGGCGGGTGCTCACCCCGGCCAGATAACAGTCCGCCACCACCGTGATCAGCGCCGACTCGGCCCGCTTGCGCCGCTCGAGCAGCCACTCGGGGAAGTACGTCCCGGTGCGCAGCTTGGGGATCGCGACGTCGATCGTGCCGACCCGGGTGTCCAGGTCGCGGTGCCGGTAGCCGTTGCGCTGCGCGGTCCGGTCCGGGCTGCGTTGGCCCCACTCGGCACCGACCACCGCGTCGGCGTCGGCGGACAGCAGCGCGTTGATCACCGTCTGCAGCAGGTTGCGCATGAGGTCCGGGGAGGCTTCCGCCAGGGCCTCGCCAAGCAGGCCGGCAGGGTCGACAATGTGAGGTGCGGTCACCGTGATGCTCCGTTCGAGAGTGCTGTGAAGGGTTCACTCGAAGATCACGCGGTGGCCGCTCCACGTCTACTACGACGAGGCCGGCAACCGCGTTACACCATCATCGGGGACTCAACTCGTTTCCGCCCTGAAGGAGCGCTGCGTGGGCGGGAGACGATGTGATCTACTGCGTTCCTCGCCAACCCAGGCGAAGCCCTCATGCAGTCGGCGCGTGGTTCCGGCGCCTTCATTTACCGTACTCATCGAGATCGGTCAGGCCAGTCACTATGGAAACCGTGGCCCTCGCGGGGAAGTGGGCATCGCTCTAGCGTTACCCGCCAGTCCTCATGAGTTCGCCGTCGCGGAACGGTGCGGACTTGGTCGCCAACGCGCCTGTCGGCGCCATGCAGACGTCGACAGGCGCGGAAAGTCATCTGCCGTGCTCGCGCTGGTCGTACGAGCTTCCCGCGGCTACCGAGTGTCCATCGGTCGTCGAGCCCGGAGCGCACGGTCGCCCGGAGTTCAGGTCAGAACCTTGGCGGGTACCGAAATCGACCTGGGCGCGCCTAGTTTCGCCACGGCCCGGGCGGAGCATGCGCAGGCCGTTGAGGATGATCAGCGCCGCGCTGCCCCCGTTGAGGAGCAGGCCGGTGGTCAGGGACATCCAGCCGGCGAGGGCGGCGACGATCAGGATGGCGACGACGGTCAGGCTCAGGGCGATGTTGATCTTGATGTTGTTCCGAGCGCGGCGCGATAGTCGGATGGCGGCCGGGAGCCGGTCGAGCTCGTCGGCCATGAGGGCGACATCGGCGGTCTCTAGGGCGACGTCGGTGCTGGCGGCACCCATGGCGATGGCGAGGTCGGCGTTGGCCAGGGCGGGGGCGTCGTTGACGCCGTCGCCGACCATCGCGATCACGCCGTGTTTCTCGCGCAGCTCACGGATTGCGGCGGATTTGTCCTCGGGGAGCAACTCGGCGCGGTAGTCGTCTAGCCCCAGGGCCTGCGCGGTGGATCTGGCGACGGTGGCGTTGTCGCCGGTGAGCATCAGGACCCGCTCGACTCCGAGGTCGCGCAGCTCGGTAAGGGTGCTTTCGGCGTCGGGGCGCAGCTGGTCGGCCACCGCCACGACGGCCAAGGGTCGGGTGTCGTCGCGAAGAACCACGGCCGTGCATCCTTCCGCCTCGGCGTGCGCCAGCGCCGGGCCTGCGGTGCCGTCAGTCCGGTCCTCGTCGGTGGGCCGGCCGATGTGCAGGGTGCGACCGTCGAGGGTGGCTTCCATGCCGGCTCCTGGCAGGGCGCGTGCATCCTGGACGGCCGGGATGGTCAACCCGCGGTCGCGGGCACCGGCCACGATCGCGGTCGCGATGGGGTGCTCGCTACCGGTCTCGACCGCCGCCGCAAGGGTCAGAGCCTCGTCCTCGCTGATCCCGTCGAGGGGCGTCACTTGAGCGAGAGTGGGCCGGCCGCGGGTGAGGGTGCCGGTCTTGTCGAAGGCGACGGCCTTGATGTCGGCCAGGCGCTCAAGGTAGATGCCGCCCTTGATGAGGATGCCGTCGCGGGCGCCCCGGGCGATAGCGGTGACCACGCTGACAGGCACCGAGATGATCAGGGCGCAGGAGCAGGAGACGACCAGGACCACGAGGGCTCGGTAGATCGCCTCGCGCCACTCGAAGCCGAGCAGCGGCAGTACTAGTGCCACGGCTATGGCCAGGGCGAACATCGCCGGGGTGTAGACAGCACCGAACTTGTCCGCGAACCGCTCGGCGCCGCTGCGGTTGGCCTGGGCCTCCTCGACCTGCTCGATCACGCGGGCCAGGACCGTGTCGTAGTACTCCTTGGTGACCTCGATCCGCAGCACGCCATTGCCGTTGAGGCTGCCGCCGAAGACCTCGGTGCCCGCGGTGGCCTCGACCGGCACGGACTCCCCGGTCACCGGGCTGGCGTCCACCCACGAGGCGCCATCGATCACAGCGCCGTCGGTGGGTAGGCGCTCACCGGGACGCACCAGGACGACGTCACCGGGGTGGAGTTCCTCCACCGCCACGGTCTTGGTCGCCCCGTCATCGTTGAGTCGGTTGGCGGTGGGGGGTGCGAGCTCCATCAGGGCGCTAATAGACCCGCGGGCCTTGTCGGTGGCGTAGGCCTCCATCGCCTCACCGAGGCTGAAGATGACGACGAGCATCGCCGCCTCCTCGATCACCCCAAGCGCGATGGCTCCGATGGCGGCCACGACCAGCAGCACGGTGATGGTCAGCCGTTTGTGGCGCACCGCCCGGATCGCGCTGCGCAATGGGTAGACGCCGCCGATGAGGATCGCGCCCCAGAATAGGGCCAGGGCCACCGGCTCGGAGTGGATGGTCCACTCCACCACCAGCCCGGCCACCAGCAGCACCGCGGCGACGGCCAGCGTGACCATCTCGGGCTTCTGCCACCAGCGGCGGGCGCGAGGCCGAACCGCGACAGCGGACGTGACGTGTGGTGACGTGCTCGCATTAGCACTCATCGACTATTTCCCTTCCTCCACCGGTGACTTCATGCCCGGACCGGGCGCGCCGGGCCGGCGGCGACCAGGGGCAGCCCGGACTTCTTCGCGGCCGCGACGACGGCGTCATCGCTCACGGTGCCGTCGTGAGTGACCAGCACCAGACCGGAAGCAAGCGCGTCGACCTCCTTGACCCCGGGCAGGGACTCCACGACGGCGAGGTCACCCGCGCAGGTCACGCAGCCGCCTTCGATGGCGCGGTACTTGGAGCGGAGGAACTGGGTAGGGGTGGTCACGGTTGATCTCCTTCTAGCTCGTGGAACATCGGACTTCGATGGACGTCAAAGTCTACGTTCCCGAGTTTGCCGTAGAGTTCGATACATGTCAATATGTACCCATGTCGATGTCTGGTCTGTCCGCCCGTGACGCCGCGTTGGGATACTGCACGCCCCTCGCCCGCGAGCCGATCACCCCGGCGCAGGCCGAAGGTGTCTCCCGCATGCTTAAGGCTCTGGCCGATCCGGTGCGGCTGCGATTGATGTCGATGATCCTGTCCCACGAGGGCGCCCAGGCGTGCGCCATGTGCGACCTGACAGAAGGCTTCGACCTGTCGCAGTCGACCCTCAGCCACCACCTGAAAGTTATGCACGACGCCGGCTTGGTCGACCGCCACAAGCGCGGCGCTTGGGTCTACTACAAGGCCCGCACGGAGGCGATGGACGCCCTGCGCACCCTGTTCAGCGGCGACCTCGCTGCTCCTCAGTTGGCGTGACCGAAACTCTTGTCCTGTCTTCTCGGTACGGCCGCGAACTTGGGTTATCTTCTGGGATGCGAGCACATCTCGGCGGCGCATGCGCCGCCTCAGTAATAGGTGTGGAACTTCTTGGCCCTGTCCATTGCCGAGACCACCGCCTCGTCGAGGCCGTGCGCATCACGTTCGATTTCGTTTGTTCGTCGCTTCATGCATGCTCTGGCGAGCCATGGTGACCACATCAGCCGACTGAGCTGTGCTGCTGACAAGCGCACGCATCGACCCAGCGCGGTGCTGATTCCCCCGGCTTCTTCCTGCCCGTCTTTTTCCTCGACGTCAGCAAGAGAGGCGTCGGTGGGTGTGATGCGCAGAATTCTCATTGTGGTCCGTTCCGGCAGGTGCGCGCTTGTAGTCACGTCCGATCGTAAAGTCACCGTCTCTGTTCAAATGGATCGAGGCAAATCGGGGTGTTCGTCGTGTCCGGGGGGGCGGCGATAGGTTCGGACGATCCGCCTCCGACCGTCTTCGATTGGCCGGCGGATGGTGTGTGTCAAGGGGAAGGGTGAGACGTTATGGGTTCGTCGATCGAAGGTCCGTCGTCTGGTGACGGTTATGGCAGGTCAAAGGTGCAGGTCGAGCGCTCGTTGGATGGCGCGTTTGCGTTCGGTGGCTTTTGGAACCACCGGGCGCACCCGCGCGAAGGGGGCGCAGAAGCAGGCGGGATATTCATGAAAAGCACGAAGATCGAGCTGTTCGCGGTGTCCGGGGCTGACGCTAATGTGCATCGACAGTGACAGCCAACAAGGGGCATCTGCCCTCGTCGGAGGTGAGTGGTCATGCGAGACCAGAGCGGTGGAAATGTGAACGTTGACAGCAGCGGTGACGCCGTGGGACACGTCCTGAACAGGTTCTCTGCGGTGATGACCGAATTCGACATCGAGGATGCAGGCGAGGGTGTGCCGCGGATCGATTCGGTCTGGCAAGGGGAGTTACGAGGATGAAAGGCCGGCAGCTTGTCGTTGTCGACGTCCACACCACGGGGCCGTCTTACGAGGCTCACGAAGTCTTCGAACTCGCCGCGATCGATGTCGCCTCCGGGAGGGTATGGGATCTCGTGCTCCCACTAACCGCGCGCGAGCTAGAGCGTGCGGACCCGACGTTCCTGCAGCTCAGCGGATATCACCGGCGCCAGCTGGCTCGAAAAGCGCATCAGGATCTACCCGCCATCGACACTGAGCTCGCAGCGCTGGGCGATGCATTGGCAGGAAACACTCTCGGCGGTGCGGATCCGGAGATCCATGCGGCATTTTTGAGCAAGGTATTCCACCGGCGCGGCATTCGCGCACGGTGGCACCACCTGCCTGCGGATATAGCAGCGTTGACCGCGGGGGCCCACGGAATTTCGGCAACCAACATTCCTCGCCTGGAAGTGTGTTGCGAACTATGGAACGTGCAGCTCGCGGAATTCCCCTCGGCGATAGAGCGCGCGCAGGCTGTGGCCGACTGTTTCGCTGCGTTCGACCGCAGCAGTGGCCGAGAGTCGATGATGGCAACTCTGGGACGTGACCGGTGACTAGATCGGTGTGAGTCAGGAGTTGGTAGCCCTGAGGGTCGCGGCAGCGTGTGCGTGGACAGCGACGATGATTGCCGCGCATACCAGGTCTAACAGCACCACGTACCCGCCGATGACGCTCACCCGGTCCATCGCATCGAACATGGCGGTGACGTCCCCGAACCACCCTGGGTTCGGCGTGAGATGTACCAATCCCGTCGCCAGCAGAGCCGTCCAGGCCAGGACACCCAGCATCGCTACCGTCGTGACGATGGCAGCGACTGCCTGCGCAGCTGAGGTGATCAATGACGGGCCGACAGGTAAGGGGATGTCGGTACCGATGACATGTCGGGTCGATGCCCACCGCATGACGCGGCTGCGGCCGTTCACGATTGCGCCACCTGTGCTGCGGCGAGGGTCGCGAAGACCTGTGCGCTGCGTAGCAGCGTCTCGCGCTCGGTGGGGCTGTAGGCGAACCGGTCACCGCGCCGCGTTGCTGGGGTCAGTGCCAACCCGGTGACCCGTACTGCGACAGCAGCGGCATTGTCGGCGGTGAAGTGGCGTGGGTCGGTGTCTCGCAGCGCTGCTGCGAGGCTGTCTCGCTGCCGACGACGAGAGCTACCGGCGTTGATGTGGATCATGCTGCTACTCATTTCTGTTGAATGTGTGTCGATAGGTTGTGTGCGAACGTGTTTCAGATGGTTGCGAATGCGGCTGCGACGCCGAGGAAGTGCATGCCTTCGAGTGGGTGTGCTGGCCCGTTCATCGCTTGCCTACGCGCCGACGCCGGCACGTCGACGGGTCGTTGTCGTCGAGGTCTTTCCAGGGGTCTTCGGGAGCGTCTGGTGCCGTCAGATCGGTGATGGCCGCGAGGTAGACGTTGGCTAGGGGTCCGCGGTGAGCGATGGCGGACAGTAGTTGAAGGCTCCGTCTGCAGGTGCGGCGGAGGGTGGTCACCACGTCGTCGAGCGAGTCGATGACGAGGTACGCGGGAGTGAAGTCGCGGGTTGTGGCTTGACCGTTGTCGATCAGAGTTTTGCGTTGAGTGGTGAACCGCCAGACGGAGTCCATGACGTCGACGGGATTGCGGTCGGTATCCGCGGCCCTCGCGAACGCGAGGTCCGTCCGGGGCTTTGCCGTGACCATCCAGACGTGCGGAGTGTGGCCACTGAGGGTGTCTGCGAGTGTGTGCGCGAGGTTCGTCGACGCCGGGGGTGCGGCGTCCAGGAGGAGATGGCCGTCGCGCTGGGGGTGCCAGGTTTTGGTACCCCCAGCGTCGTGTGGCTCGATGCGGACAGCGATGTCGGGGTCGGTGTCGGGGTCGTCCAGCTCTGTCAGCATCGTGGTGGTTCCTTGTGTTCGCGTAGTGAGGTGGGTCGGCTACGAAGCGATCTGTGCAGTGGGGTTGGTGATGCGTGTGCGGAAGAGGTTGGTGAGCTCGTCTGCTCCGGTTCGACCGTTGTCGGCCAGCGGCTTGCTCGCGTAGGAGTTGTGCGAGTCGGTGGCGAGAGAGGTGGCGTAGTTGAGCACCTCGTCGAGGACGCGGCCTGGGGTGAGATCGTCGGCCAGCCGGTTCAAGAGGGGGAACTCGTAGAGGGGGAGGGCGCGGAGGGTTTTGCGGACGGCGTTGTTGACTTGGCCGACGAGTTTGCCGAGATCGGCCGGTAGTGCCACATAGTTCTGAGCGGCTGCGTTGGTGGAGATTCGCGCTGCGGTGGTGCCGATCGCGATGTACTCGTTGATGGGCAGTTTGGAAACCACGGTGCCGATCATCGAACTGAATTGGCTGGCGAAGGTGATGACTTGGGGTGTGAGGGTCGCCAGCAGGCCCGGGACGGCGAACATGTCACCGCGGTGGATCGCATCGGTGAGCTGCGAGACGGTGGTGGCCATCGGGGCGATGTCTGCTCCAGGGATGGTCATTTCTGCCACTTTCGCGCTCAGCGTGGAGACGTTGCCGGCGAGGTCGAGTGCGAGCTGCGGCACGGTGAGCATGTTGCCTGTGGTCACTGCGGTGTTGAGTTTGCCGAGCGTGTCGGTCAGGGGTTGGCCGTCGAGGCCGAGCAGTGTGGTGACGACTCCTGCTACTGAGGAAGCGGGGTCGGAGGCGTCGATTTTCGATCCGAGCTGTCCGACGAACTGTGTGGCGATGGCGTCGTCGGGGGTGTTGCAGTAGGTGTCGTCGGGATCGCACACGCTGGCGGTGACGTTGTTGAGAGTTCCGAATCCTTCGGCGCGCGCACCGACGAATCCGTTTCCGGTTGTCTTGGTTCCGAGTTGAATGCCGGCTGTCGGGCTCTGGCCGGGGTCGGCCATCAGGCCCACGGCGAAGATGCGATCCGCGCTCACTGGGCCCTCGCCGTTCCCGATCTTGCTGGCTAGATCTCCCGCTGCGTCGGCACCTTGGGAGAAGCCTGTTAGCCCGAATTTGGTGCCTGGGCATTCGGCTGCCTTCTCAGAGATATGTTGCGATGCGCGGTCGATCGCTTCTTTCTTGCTGGTTCCGTAGGTCTGGGCTTTGTCGTTCACGATCGTCGCGACGTAGGGAACTGTGTATGTCTGCAGTTCCTGAGATGAGAACTCGGAGTCGAGTGGGTCCACGACGTTGCGGAGCATCCCGACCGGCACATTCGGGTCGGCTTGTTCGTTGGTTTCCGTGGTGCCGGGGATGGCCACCAAGATGTTGTCCGGGCATGCCGGGGCACCGGCTTGTGGGTCGGCAATGGCGGAGGGAATGACGACGATGCTGGCAGCGACGGCGATTCCGATTGCGCAGACAACAATCCTTTTGCGTGTACGAGATGCGGTCATGATGAGCGTCCTTCGTAGGTGAGGTGGTGATGTTGTGGTGGTGGTGAACTTCAGCTCGCCAAGGCGGACTCATGGTGGGATCGGGTGTAGAAAAACGTCCGCTTCCCGGTTGTTGGAGCGCTGCCGGTGCGTGCTGCCACTCCGTCGCGGACGCGCGCGACAGCGCGGCTCAAACGCTGTCGAAGAGCTGCCGGTGAGCAGTCCTCCTCGGCGGCAAGCGCTGCGAGATCGGCACCTTCGGCGACGAGATATGCGCGAATCAGAAGTGAGTGCTCGTCGGCAGTGATGGTCTTGGACTGCACTGCCCATGCGAGAACCGAATGCAATTCCCGTGCTGATATCTCACCCGGATTGTTGGTTGTGCGGCTAGTGGATCCGTCGGCCACTCGCTGTAGCTGGTCGGGTTCGGCGGGGGTTTCCACCGCGGATTCGCAGGTTTTGGTGATCAGACCCAGCGTTCGGAGTGAGAGCGCCCCGGCAATTCCAGTGCCGCCGGGACGGTGCAGGGTGATCACCTCGTAGAAGGCGGCGATGGTGCGTGAGGCGCGTTCTTCGCGGCTGTGATCGGTGCCGTCGAGCCGCGCGTAACGGTGGATTCGGATCAACTTGGGGAGCATCAGCCGGACGAGCACTGTGCCGGCGAGGGCGCTACCGGCACTGTGTTCGGCGAGCAGCAGGGACAGGGTGGCGTCACTGTCCTGACCGGCAAGCTCGGCGATGTCGGCCACGGTGCGAGCGGCAGACCATGTGGGGTGTCGGTCTGCCCACGCGCGGACTTCGCGGCATGCGAGAGCGTCGACACAGAGGGTTGTCCATTCGGCGTTGATCGTCGTAAACAGCGATGTGCTGTATCCGAGTGGTGTGGAGGAAGGCGAGGAAGGCTGCGGCGAGGTCACTGGGGCGCTCCTGAAAGAGGCAACTGAAGTTCGATCGCCTCTGACACAAACAGCGCCTTATATCCGCTGAGCTGCGGATTCTCCCTCGAAACGGCTGTGCTGTTATACCCGTCGGGCCCGGCGGGATCAGAAAAGGGCCGCGTCACTCATTCGACATGTACCTCTGTGACCTGCCGTTTCGCGTCAGCGGTGATAACAGCCCGACGAGTCGAAGCGGGGCGGCGAAAAAAGTTCGAGAAATTTTCGGCCGGCTGTGTCACAGACCTTCACTCGAAGGGATCTACCTGTTCTCAGAAGCCCGCACACGGCGGGCTACCGACAGGAGGACCCCGGATGGACGACCACGATCCGTCGGCCGCACTGCTCTCGGACACCGCTTGCGTGCACTCGGTGTCCGAAGAGATCCGCGGCCTCGCGGCGCAGCTCGGTGACAACCCGCTCAGTGCAGAGATCGCCGGCCGGGTCCGCGAGGTCGTGCTCGGTGCACCGGCCGAGCAGGCGCGAGCAGCGCTCGAACGGATGATGGCGACCCGGGGGCGAGTGTCCCTGCGACTGGTGGACGAATGCTTCACGCCCACCTCGGTCGAGCCCTCTCGGCACGAGGAGATCTCATGAAGATCGGTCTCCGCAAGAAGAGCTCGGATGAGCCGAAAGAATCGGCACCGGCCACGGAGCTTCATCAGTGGGCCGGCAAGCAAGCGACCGCGACCAAGGCAATGAAGTTGGGGCTGTTCGCGGCGATCGGCTCCGGAGTGGTGGCATTGGTTCTCGTGTTGGCCGGCGTCGGGTCCACGGCTCCGATTCAGAGCAAGGCAAGCACTCAGCCCGTCATCGACACAGCCCGTGAGGCAGCAGCGACCGACCTCGCGCAGGACTTCGTGTTGACGTGGTTGCAATCGAAGCGGGGAGACGAGAAGGCCCTCGCGCGCTTCGTCCGCACGGACGGAATGTCGCTTCCGGCTCAGGCGAGCTATACCGCGTCTGAGCCTCGAATCGCGAGCGTGAAAGCAATCGATCCACCGACGCGAAATCAGAGTCCTACGGGATCGACGTCGCAAGGTGGACCGCTACAAGCTGCCGGCCAAAACTACGCGATCGTGGTGTCGGTCTCGGTGGTTCCGGTCGGTGCAGACCCGGCTGCGACGCCGGAACGCCGATACTTCTCGGTCCCTGTCGTGTTCGTGGGAGACGATGCCCGGGCTGCAGCGGTACCCGCTGCTGTGGCAGCCCCGGCGACCGGTGGTGACCTCACGCTCGGCTACCGATTCCGAGTCGGCCTCGACCACTCGCTCAACCAGTCGATCGGCCAGTTTCTCTCGGCGATGGTTGCCGGTGCCGGTGAAATCTCGCGCTACACCTCACCCGGCTCACCGATCCGGGCCGTCACCCCTGCGCCGTACACCAGTGTCCAGATCACCGACCTTGTCTCGGACACCGACTTCTCGGCGGGCGCGTCCGGAGCGCCGGCAGACGGCGCGACGGTACGGGTGCTCGCCACCGCGACCGTCACAGCGACGGATCGAGCGCAGACCTCGACCGTGCAATATCCGCTGACCGCGATCGCACGGGGCGGCCGGTGGGAGGTGTTCGCGCTCGACCCGATGCCGTTGCTCGCGAACTCGACCGGTGCCAGCGCAGCAACCTCAACCATTGCGGGGCCAACCTCGACTGGCACCAGCGCTACCGCCACCGTTCCCGCAGCGCCGGCTCAACCGAACTGACGCTCTGCTTTCTCTATCCGAAAGGTACGAACAATGACCATTACCTCGATCCTGGCCGATCCGTCGTCGACCGTCGTCGCCGTAGGAATCATCGAATGGGCAAACCAGAAAACCACGGAAGTGCAGGACCTCGTACGCGCCGTCGTAGCTGTCGGAGTCGTCGGGTTTGTCGCCGCCATTGCTTTCAAAAGTCAATTCGCCATTGCCAAAACGCTGGTGGCGATCGTGGTCGGCGGGGCATTGATCTGGGTGACGTGGAACATGACCGCCGTCAAAGACAGTGTCGGCGACGAGCTTCCTGGCTCCGCCTCGTCACAGAGCAGCGAGGTCGTCGTGGTGCCCGATCCGATCTCGGCGTTCATCTGACACTGCTCGGCCACCCACGAACACCTCGACTCAACGGACCCGCAGGAGTGTGACCGACCATGACCGAACAGCAGGCCTCCTCGCGAAGCGTGGTCAAGATGTTCACCAAGGCGCGCAATTTTCCGCAGCTGATCGGCAAAGCGCCAGACGGCCGAAAGATCCCCGGCGGCCCCTACACCCTGACCCAATTCGTGGGCGCGGGTATCGCAGGCGGCCTGCTGTGGCTGACCCAATCGCTGTGGGCGCAGGGCAGTGTCATCACCAACGGTGCCATCTTCCTCGGCATCACCGGCGGCACCCTGTGGGTGTTGGGGAGGCTGCCGCAGGGGGCACGGAATCCGATCTCAGTAGTCCGGGGCGTCGGACGCGCGGCTACCGGGGCCATGTCGCCCTCGAAGATTAATGGCGAGCCGATCCGGATCAAACACCCTCACGCGGTACTGGGGTCGGTGATTATCCTCGACACCCCGCCAATCCACGGCGGTGCTATCGGCGAACCAACAGCCGCCAGGGCACCCCGCGAGCGAGCAGAGAATGCCGCGGCACCGGTGGAGCTCGGCAACAACGCAGTACCGGACGCGCCAGCATTCAGACCTCTGACCCAGCCGCGACCGGAGCGAAAGACCGTACCTGCGCCGGCCCGGCCGCGAGCGGACGACGAACGCCAGCGCACGCAGAGTCCAGCCCTGGCGGAAGCGTTCGACCTCGCCAACCTGGCACCGGCGAGCAGCGTTCAGCAGCTGCTTGCCATGGCTGCAGCGGCCCCCACCCCGACCCGAGAGAAGGCGTAATGCAACAACCGAACAGGCTAGTCACCTCGAACTTGCGTTGGACCCGCTCGGGGGTCGTCTGGGCGGACTATGTCCTGACCGGAATCCCATACGGGTACCGACCGATCGAGGACCGACAGACCGCGCGGGCGATGCACAAGATGCTTCTGCGCGCCCTTCCCGGTGAATCCCTCCTGCTCAGTGTCGCGGTCAGTCTGGACCCGATGACCATCGTCGAGCGCATGGAACGAGGTGTCGATCTCGATCTTCATCCCGCGTGGGCGGATGAATGCGACGCCACGATTGACCGCCTGGAAGAGATCCGACCCGGCCAGCGGATCTACTGGCTCTCCATCCCCCTGGCCAACCACGGCTTCGGCGACACCATCAAGTCGGCAACGTCCGCCGCATGGTCCTCGGTGGCCGATCTGATGGGGATGCCGCCCTCGTCGATTCCCGTCGAGGAGAGAGAACGCCGCGCAGCTCAGGCCGCGCAGATCGCGGCGGCCATCCCAGCTTTCTACGACGCGACACCAGCGACCCCCTCCCAGATGGTGTGGCTGCACCAACATGCTCTGCAGCGTGGCCTCGGCCTCGATACCGACATGCCCACCGCCATGGAGCATCCGGCGGGTACTGCCCGAGGATCCTTCACTGCCGCGCGGCTCGACGAAGGGGCTCAAAGCGATCGCCCCGAATCGGGCTGGCGGGCAAAAGCGCCGACCTTGTCGCGCGTTCTCAAAGTCGACCAGCCCTGGGAGGTAACGCCACCGCCGGCCAGCTATCAGTGCTTCCTGGTGCTCGCCGCCACTCCTTCGGGCGGCACGTTGTTTCCAGGCTCGGAGTATCTGACACTCGCGGACAACCTCGGCGGCGTCGATGTCGACTGGGCGATCCGGTTCAAGAATTCCGCTGCCTCGGAGGTACTGAAGAAGAACCGTCGAGCTCTGGTGCAGATGAACGACCAATACACCCAGCGAGAAGACGAATTGAGTACCGGCAGTGTCCTCGACGATGCTGCCGTCGCCCTCGCGGAGTACAACGCGCTCCTGGAGGCGGACGCGATGGAGATGGAAGTGCAATCGACCACCATCTTCTGTGTCGCGGCCGCGGACGAAGAGACGGCCATCGCATATCAGCGGGAGCTGGCGAAGGAGTTCGAGGGTTCGACATACAGGTTGCAGGCACCGATCGGATTTCAGGAGGAGCTGTTCTGGGCGATGACCCCCGGCGTGCCGACGCCGGCGATCTGCAACGAGTTCGCGCAGATCACCACGTCCGAACACTTTGCCGCGTACGTACCGGTCACCCGCAACGATCTCGGCGACGGGGACGGCCCGCTGATCGCACTCAACATCTCCTCTGCCCGCACCGGCGTCGTACACCACGACATCGCCAAAAAAGCGTCACGTGACGTTTCCGGTTCGGTGGGAGTGTGCGGCAACTTGGGATCGGGCAAGTCCGGCTACTTGAAGACAACCGGCAACCAGGTCGTCGACCGCGGCGGCCAGGTCATCGTGGTCGACCGGACCCCACTGGGGGAGTACGCACTGTGGGCCGAAGCGATCACCGACGCGGTAGTCGTCGATACCGCAGCACCGGACGTCACGATGGACCCCCTTCGGCTGTTCTCGCCTGCGCGAGGAGGGGAGGTGGCGGTGTCAATCCTGTTGCCGCTGTTGCAACTTCAGCCAGACGACCGCTTAGGGGTACTGCTGTCTCAAGTGCTCGAGCCGGAATACCGCGCTCGCTTCGGCAATTTCACTACCCCAGGTCTGGTTTCCCACCTCGAAAGCGAATGCACACTCGACGGAGCTCGAGAGCTTGCCGGAAAGCTGAAAGTCTACGCGACCAAATCCTATGCCGCAGCGCTGTTTCGAGCGGATCTGCAACCGTTCAATCCACGTGCCGGAGCCATCGTCTTTCGCACCCACACACTGGAATTGCCCTCGGAGCGAGAAGTGGAGAACGAGCACCTGTTCAAGCAGATGTCGCTCCAGAAGCGGGTAGGGCGAATGATGTACACCCTCATCGCGCAGATCGCGCGCGGTATTTGCTTCGCGGACCCCAACACCCTCGCGGTTTTCCTGCTCGACGAATGCCACCATCTGACGCGGTCGAGCGAAGGCGTCGAGATCATCATCGACTTCATTCGGGACGGCCGCAAACACGACGCCGCGGTGATGCTCGGATCGCACGATCCGGAAGCAGACTTCGGCTCCGAGACGCTGCGAGGGCTCATCCCCACCCGGCTCGTGTTTCGGCAAACGGATCGACGGCTAGCGCAAAAGTCGTTGAAGTGGCTCGGCGTCGGGGAGAACGATCTCGACCTGCTCAAAGAGCTGATGGAGAACACCTCGCCCGTCGAAGGCAAAGACGGCTTCGTCGCGCCGCATCGCCGCGGAGAAGGCTACATGCGCGATCCTGCGGGCAACGTCGGCCGCATCAAGGTTTTGCTTCCGGCATCGGAAGCGAGATACCAAGCGGCGAGTACGACTCCGAAGGAATCGACTACGGAGCGCGCTGCGGAGTTGGCGACATGGTGATGTCGAAACGAGTTGCGCACCGGTCCGGTTCGATTGGCGGCGGCGTCAGGATGGTGCTCGAACTGGTGCTGTGGTCGTGGATCCCGCGGTCATGGTGCGCTGTTCTCGTTCGTTTCCTCGGCCCCGTCTTCAGGTGGGTAGTGGCATCTCGAATCCGCCGCGCGGTCGTCACAGGTGTCGCGGTCTGGCACATGATCGGCTTGCTGGCGATCGCCATGGCGTCTCCCGCTCATGCCGATCCGGGTGAAACCCTGCCCAGCAACAGCACATTCAGCTGGATGGAAGTCCGTGACTCTCACGGAATTCTGGTCTGGGACTACTTCATGTCCATCGACGAAGGCTCGGTCGGGCACCCGATGTACACCGTGTTCTCCACCTTCATCATGCTCGAGTACGAGGTGTACCGCGGTGTGACCGGCTTCGCGATTTGGTTCGTCACCTACGCTCTGCGGTTCGAGTGGCTCGAGCTGTTGACTGCGCCGTTCCGTTCGATCGGCGATGCGATGCAAACGGTCACCGACCAATTCCAGCTCACGGGGCTACTTCTCACTGCTGCCGCCGGCATCGGAGCATGGTGGGTCATTCGCGGACGGTGGTCGACGGGAGTCTACGAGCTCCTGATGGCAGCAGCGATCGCTGCTGCGGCAGTCGGGATCCTCTCCAATCCAGTCGAACGGGTCGCAGGACAAGACGGCCTGATCATGCAGGCCCGCGACGCCGGAGTGCAGCTCGCGGCGGGACTGGCCAACGAAGGAGACACGACGGCGAGTTCTGACGAACTCATCGACCAGATCTCGGAGCAGATGGCCGACACGTTCATCAGGCAGCCCACCCAACTGCTCAACTTCGGCCGCGTCATCGATGGCTCGCCCGACGGAGAACGTTGCACCCAAGCCTGGGACGCCGGCCACGAAAAAGCAGACGGCAACACCCGAGACACCCTCAAAGACAACATCAAAGGCTGCGGCGGTGAGGGCGCAAAACAGATGAAGGACTTCGCCGATCACCCCGGACCGGGACAGGTCGGGTCTGGAATCGCGATGCTGCTGGCCGGTGTCATCCTGCTCGGTTTCGCCACGGTTCTGGCGTTCACCCTCATCCTCGCGGTCCTCACCGCGCTCGCATCGGCGGTCAAGGGAATCGTGGTGACCGTCATCGGAATCCTGCCCGGAGCCGGCCGCGGAGCATTGTGGAAGACCCTCGCCGCGGTGCTGATGTCGATGGTCATCGTCATCTTCGCGGTGGTGTTTCTCGTCGGGTACATGATCGTGATCGGACAGTTGTTCAGAGGAGACGGTGACTCTCCGCTGATGATGAAGTTCATCCTGACCGACATCGTTCTGATCGCGGGCATCATTCTCTACCGCCGCGCAGTGAAAGGCCTACGGAAAGCCTCCGACGCCCTCGCGCGCAAGCTCGGAAGTAGACCAGGAGCGGCACCGACCGCGATATCGACCAAGACCCCCACAAGTCCACTCGCACAAGCTGCCTATGCCGGGCAGGTTGCCCGCCAGGCTTATCAGGGCGGAAAGGGACTGGCCAAGACAGCCAGCCACGCGACGGCTCGAACCGCCAAAGCCAGTAAAGCTCTCGTCGACGGGACAGCAGCCGCTAGCAGTGCAGCGACGCTGGGGACTGCTGCCGTGGTCTACTCGGCCGGAAAAATCGCAACGGCCGGTGTCAAGAAAGTCGTCGGTCGACGGAGCGACGCCAAAGCCGCCGAGGCCGCCAGCGCCAGCACGCCCAAGGCCGCCGAAACCCATCCCCGGCTTCAAAAGCCGGTCAACATCGACCTTCCCCCGACGCAGTCGGTCGTCGGGGCCGGTCAATCCCACACTCCGGCTCCCAGCTCCGCCGCGGACCGATCGGCCCGCAGCTCTGCCGACAGGGCAACGAACGCGCCCGGTATCAAGCGTCCGGTGGCCACCGCGCCCGCGCTGTCGACTCCTGGAAGCCGAGAAGTTCGGGTCAGCCGTGCCACTGTGACCGGACCCGGAGGCGGACGGTTCCGTGAGTACTCCACCGATGAGGGGTCACCGCTACTGCTTCCCGCCCGGTCCTCGCGGCCGGCGAGTGCTCCGCGTCGTGCACGACCGACCGTCGAACCAGGTGCCACTACGAATCCGACGGAGATCCTCCATCGAGCTGCGTCAGGTGCGCGGCGATGACTTTGGTGGCCCCACCTGAGACGGTGGTGTCGCCGGACTCGAAAACGCCACGTCGATGGTGGAAGCTCGCTCTGGCGGCCGGGATCGCCGCTCTCGGTGTAGTTGTTCTCGTTCCGTTGGTGGTCATCGTGATCGTCACGTCGTCGGGTTCGAGCGGCTGCGCTCCCACGGTCTCGTCCGGTGTCGGTGGAGATGACTCGTCGCCGCTGACGCCGTCCGGTCCGATCGGTAAGCCGACCCGCGATGGCACGACCACGATGACGTCCCCCTTCGGGCAGCGGTGGGGGACGATGCACCGAGGTGTCGACTTCGCAGGCCCGATCGGTACCCCGATCTACGCGGCCCTCGACGGCACTGTCGTCAAAGCTGAGCCCGCTCAAGGCTTCGGAATGTGGATCGTTCTCGACTCGATCGTCGACGGAAAACCGGTCTCCACCGTGTACGGGCATATGTACCCCAACGGCGTCCTCGTCAAGGAGGGACAACAGGTCAAGGTCGGCGACCATATCGCCGACATCGGCAATGCCGGCGGTTCCACCGGCCCACATCTGCACTTCGAGTACTGGGAAGGTGGCCGTCTGCAGGGCGGTACGGCTATCGACCCGATGATCAAACTCGGTCAGGCAGGGAGCCCGCAATCGGCCGGTGCCGGCTCGCCGACCGGCGTCGGCACTGCTGTCGATTGTGGCTTCGGGACGGCCGGCGGAGATCTCCGAACCGGGTCCGTGCCGCCGGAGTTCGAGCCGTGGATTCGCAAAGCAGGGGCTGTGTGCCCGGGCGTGAGTGCTCCTCTGATCGCTTCTCAGCTCTCTGCAGAGAACGGGTTCCGCTACGGTCCCAACGCTCCGGTATCGAGCACCGGCGCGATGGGACCGGCACAATTCATGCCCGGTACATGGGCGACGTGGGGCAAAGATTACGACGGAGACGGCCGGGCCGACCCGAACTCAATCGGCGATGCTGTTATCTCGCAAGCCCACTTCATGTGCGCCATCAACGGCGATATCACCGCCGCCATCGCAGCAGGAAAAGTCAAGGGTGACCCGACGGCACTGACCATTGCCGCCTACAACGCGGGCCCTGGCGCAGTGCTCGCCGCCGGCGGAATGCCGTCCGGCGGTGACTACACCACGCAAACACAGCCCTATGTGGCGAAGATTCTGGCCGGACAAGCGCAGTACACATCCGAAGGTTCCATAGGCCGCTTCGTACCGACCGGCGCCGACGGAGACAATGTCGTCGAGGCCGCACGCCAGTACCTCGGAACCCCCTACGTTTGGGGCGGCGGAGATATCAACGGTCCCTCCCGAGGGGGATTCGACTGCTCGGGCCTGACGAGTTTTGCCTACTTTTCGGGCAAGAACATCACGTTGCCGCGCACTTCCGAGGCCCAGTGGGGAGTGGGTTCGGAGATCCCGATCGATCAAGCGATGCCCGGTGATCTCGTGTTCGGATCGTTCGAGGCGAACGGCCCAGGGCACGTCGGCATCTATATCGGTGGCGGTCAGATGATCCATGCCCCCACGACAGGAGACGTCGTCAAGCAGGCTCCGCTGATGGCTGGAATGAAAGCTCGGAGGATCTGATGTCCATTGTCGGCCGACGCCTTATAGCCGCACTCGTCGCCGTTGTAGCCGTGGTGGCCATCGCCTGGTCCTGCAGCTCACCCGACCCCGATGAGCCTGCTTCGATACCGGAGACAACGAGCGGGCCGATCGCGCCTGCGCTACCCGAAATCACCCCACAGCCGTTCGAGACAACTGAGACCCCCGCTCCGATCAGTAGCGATGCCGCCGCCGCGGAGACCGTAATCCGACAAGCATTGACGACCTCGTTCACCTGGTACCCCAGCACCGACACGAGCTCGACCGATGCTTTTCTGCGCGCCCGCCGATGGTTCACCGAAAACCTCGCGGCTCAACTTTCCACCCCTGCAACGACCGAACGCGGCCCAGGTGCCCAGTGGGAACAGTGGAAGGAAGAAGACGCCGAAATCACCGCGACTGTCTCGATCGGCTGCTCCGGATGCCCGGCAGATACCGCCGAGCGAATCTATCGAGTCGCGGAGATAACGCAATCGGCCGTCACCTCGGACGCCACGGTCCCCGTCGACTCCACCACGACCGTGTGGGTCTCGGCAGTGCCGACCGCAGCCGGGTGGAGTGTGGACACGCTCGACTTCTGACGTCTCGCTGGTCCCGACACTACGAATGGCCGCCGGCCGCTGAACCGACTGCCCTGGGCGGGGACCACGCCTCACGATCGATGTGTCCGTGCCCGCTCATGACCCTCTCGCGCTACCTGGCAACGGAATGCGTCGACGCTTTGACTCGCAGATCCTCGATGCAAAGACCAGACCCCTCAGGCAGCTTGTGCATATCGAATCTCGTGGCGGTCATGCCGGCGCGGCAGTTGGTGGAAGAACTCTGCTCAAGGGTGCGTGAGAGGGGAATCGAACGACATCCAATGAGCCGTTGATGAGGCACCGATGCTGAAGCGAATCGGCGGTTATATGCCCCGGATGTGGGAAGGTCGCTGCAAGCCTTGCTCGCTTCGCTCCGCCGTTTGCAGCGTACCCCCCATGTCAAGGGGGTGTCGAGCGCACATAGCTGCTCCTGGGACGGTCGGTCGCAACACGGGACTCGACGCGCCGGCCTCCGGCCGCACCATCACCGATAGACCACCGGTGACCGATCGGTGCGCCACTGATGAGGCGATGAACGCATGCGCTGCTGCGCGAGATGAAGGGTTGTCGAAAAAAGATTCCCCGCAGCTGTCACAGAAGTCGGCGCATCTGGATCTACCTGTTCTCGAGAAGGCACGACGAGACAGGGAGTCCCATGAGCGCACCGACACGACTACACGTAGCGAGGGCACGGTCGAGAAGCAGCCGATCCGCGTCCGGCCCCCTCAGCCCTGTCATCGATCGGGGAGCGCTACCCAACTTCGCTCGCATCGAGACGTTCAAGCTCAACGATCCCGCGGACCGGATCGTGACCATCGCAACCACCGACGAGGTCTGGTCACTCGTCGTCGAGTGGGATTCGAGCAACCTGCTCGTCGATTCCGAGGACGAGCGATTGATCAGGCTCGTCGATGCGGCGGTCCGCGCAGTGCGTTGCCGGCCCAATGCCGCGTGCGGTTTCACCCTCGACTACAACCCGTCCCATCTCAACAACGAAGTCGGCCGCCGCAGCGTTGCACTGACCGCGACGATGCGCCGGACGTCCGGTGAGGAATTCCTGATCACGATTACCCGGGATGCGTGATGTGCGCGCTACCTAGTCCGACTCAGGCTCCCCTCGACGGATACCGGTCGCTGCGTGATGCACCCTCGCTTGAGCCCCGAAACAATCCGTGGATCCGCAACTGCGTGCTCTGCGTGACCGGTGGAGTCGTGTCGGCAGCACTGGGCCCGATACTCGACCTCGACACCGCGATCGCATGGGGCGGGGCAGCCCTCGGCGTCGGGGCGGGCGCGGCCGTCAGCTACAACGGCTATCGAGCCACGATCCGAGCCGAGGAGACCGATCGGGCTATCGAGCAGCTCTGCAGGCTGACCGCTGCACCGCCGACCCGCGAAGTAATGACGGCGACTCGGTGGAGCGGACAATGGCCCGGCCGCCCGGGCCGGATCACCGTCCGATACCAGTCGGCCGCGCTCCTTCTCGACGAACAGTGGGAGCCCCGCGTCGTCGAACTGCTCTCCCAGCAGAACTGGGGCCGATACCGGATCCAGAAGCACAACACACGCAAACGCCGGCTCGTTCTCGTCCCAGACACTCGGTCCATCTCCGAGACGCACCTATCGCCCGAACTCGTCAAAGCCACGCGCACAATTCTCGCGCTGCTCGGCCCCACCGGAAAGATCACCAAGCACGAGACGGACCCGAGCACCGGGGATCTACTCGCTGTCGAGGCCACTCACGAAGTAGGACATCGACTCGAGTCCGAGGGCTATCGGGCCCGAGTGCAGCGCGTGGTGAGCGTCAATCTGCCCGGGCGGTGGCGTGCTCGCTGGAACCTCGAAACGGACTGGGTGCGTTTCGAGGTGCGTCCGACCTTTCCGAAGAAGCTCTACAACCCGGCCGGTCTCGTCGACGAAAAGTCCGCTGTCGACCTCAGCGACCTGGCGCACTCCGACTACGACTCGGTCGCGATTTCGTACGGCGAAGACGAGGACGGCAACCCCATGGTGTGGCGGCCGGCGATCGACCCGCACTTCATGCTCGTCGGCGCATCCGGAACCGGAAAGACCGTCACCGCTCACACCCTGCTGACACAGCTCACCGCGCACGGCTGGCCTGTGTGGGTCGTCGACGGAAAAGGGGTCGAGTTCTTGGGGTTCCAGGACTGGCCGAATGTGCAGATCGTCGCCAGTCACATGGAGCACCAGATCGCAGTAATTCATCGGTTCTGGAAGCTGATGGAAACCCGGTACTCGCTGATCGTCAACGGAGAAGCTACCGAGGCCGACTTCGAGCCTGTCGTTCTGTTCATCGACGAGTACGCCGATTTTCGTGGCAACCTGCTCAACTGGTACTCGAGCATCAAAGGTAAGGGCGACCCCACCAAGCCGAAGACCCTTCAGGAAGTGGCGTCGATCGGGCGAAAAGGTCGCACAGCGAAGTGCCACATGGTGTTGGGAACGCAGCGTCCCGATGCCGAGTACTTCGGCGGAGACATGCGAGACAACTTTCGCCAGCGCGTATCGATGGGTCGGTTGAGTCCGCAGGGCGCGATGATGATGTGGGAATCGGCAACCACCGGAGTCGGTATCCCACGCGGATGTCGTGGGCGTGCGACCAGTGTCAACGACCACAACCAAGCCGTCGAAATTCAGACCTACTTCAC
This sequence comes from Rhodococcus sp. NPDC080181, assembly GCF_040702225.1. Taxonomy (NCBI): domain Bacteria; kingdom Bacillati; phylum Actinomycetota; class Actinomycetes; order Mycobacteriales; family Nocardiaceae; genus Rhodococcus; species Rhodococcus sp. NPDC080181. The sequence continues at coordinate 73,033 of NZ_JBFBKN010000015.1, read as the reverse complement.
TCCCGACCCCCGCAAAACCGCGCCAGACACTGAGGACGCCGCAGTGCTGGACCGCCTGCGTCCTCTCGAAGTGCGGCACGAGCGGTTGGTGATTCTCGACCCGGATCCCGGCGGCACCGAGGACGGTGAAGAAGAGATCCGCTTCCATCACGTCACCGGTGCGCCGTGGGCGCGCGCGGCGGACCATCCCAACCTCGATCCCGTCGCCAGGCGAAAGACTCGCGCGGACAGTGAGACCGCTCGTCGCGCTTCGTCGCCGATGGCAATGCTCAACCTCGACACCCCCGCCGTTCGCGAGCCCGCGCACGACTCTCAGACGTCGAAAGAGGAGCATGCCGTCCTCGTGCCGGCCTCGCCGGTGCGCTTCGACCGCCCGCACCTGCAGGTGGTGCCCGACTCCGACTCGGACGTCGACGACTGGGAGGGCTACGGCGAATCCGAAGACACCGCCCCGGTCGACCTCGTGGCCGGCGACCTGATTCTCCTCGACGAGGACGCCGGGATCTGGGTGGTCGTCGACAACGAGCCCGCCATCTACGGCGACGACTCCGGCGACGACATGGTCGGGCTGACCTGGCGCGGCGACGGCGATGCCGAGGGGGTGCTCGACATTCCTCTCGATGTGACCGTTCAAGTTCGTCGCCCTCTTGCCCTCGCCACCTGAATCACCCTGCGAGACACTCGATCAGAAGAGGAACAACCACATGCCCCAGCACGGCAACAACAGCAAAGCACTCTCGGACGACGATCAGATGGCGCTGATCTGGATCGCCCCCCTCGCGGCCACCATGGCTCTCGGATCCGCAGGCCTGTGGTGGTCGACAGCCATCGCCTGGATGGTCGACCATTCCATCCTGATCGCCAGCGAGGCATCCCCGATGGTGGCGATCCCGGCATCGGACGGTGCCGGTCTCGACGGTCGACGACTGATCGTCGCTCTCGCTGTCGTCATCGCACTCGGAGCCGTCGCGATCAGCGCCGGCCGCACCGCCTATTCAGCCCGACAGGCTCGTCTGCACGGAGGTGACCGGGGATGAGAACGAAAGCCACCAGTGGTCGCCGCGCAGAACTACGCGCGATCGCGAGCAGAGAATCGTTCACGATGCCACTCGGACAGTGTGTCCGAGACAGCAACTGGGCCTCGCGTGAAGTGACCGTCGCAGAGATGCTGCAGTCACGGCTCCCACGCCTCGAACGCCGCCGGCAAGCAACCCTCGCTGCAGCGGATCTCCTCGAATCATGCGAGATCTGCCCGCTCGCAGCCTTCGTCGCATGCCGAACAAGAGCCGAGGCAGATCGTTATACCGGCGTTGCGGCCGGCGGACTGTACGACCGCGGCGCTCTCATCACCGAAGAAAAACGACCCGACGGTCTGGACGCGATGCACTCCCGCGAGGTAGTGTCCCCAACATCTGATGTGCGGTCTGACCAACCGCATCAACTGAAAAGGGATGCACTATGACTGACGTCGACGTGGTTTCGCGTACGCAAAAGAAACTTCCCCCCGCACTGTGTGATGCAGTGCCCAATAGCAATACAATGAATCGCGACCGGAATACCGGTTCATGGAGTTGCTCGACGACGCCGAGGGGTGGTTCCTTCGGTCCGACGAGCGACGGCAGTGGTGCTGCGCGTGCGCAGCCTCGCTCCGCTCCCGCGGCGGGATCTAACAGAACATCTCGCCGTGGGAGTACCTCATCGGTGCCCTCCGGCCCGGCCCGCCGCCATCTGCTGTCCTTACGGCTCGGCGGCATGCCCGACCAGATGATCCTCGACCTGACGAAGCTCAACCTCAGCGATGTGGAAACGGTCGCCAACCTCAGATGTACCGAGATCACCGCGAGCATCTCGAAAGCGATTCTCGGCGTCACCTTCCACCCCAGCCGGGGTCGGGCGATGACACTCGGTGTCGGAGCTCAGCGACGAATCCGGGCACTCGTCGCGATGGGCTACTCGGTGCAAGCGCTGTCCGAACTGACCGGACTGTCGGTCCCCAAGCTCTCGACGTTGCCGTCTGATCAAGTCGTCCCCAGTGAGGTCTGGTCCGTCATCAACGATGTCTACGACCAGATCTCCATGACACCAGGTCCGGACGAACAGGTACGGAACGCAGCCCGCGAGCAGGGATGGGCGACGCCGCTTGCTTGGGACGACGACGAAATCGACGACCCTCGAGCGCGTCCACATTCGCCCCGAGGCATCCGCGGCATCGACGAGGCGGCCGTCTACCGTCGGTTGTGCGGCGAATGGCGACTGCCGCTCACACTTGCAGAGCAGGCAGAGATCGTCTCGATCGCGCTTCGGAGGCAGTGGTCCACGGAGCATCTCGCGGACGTGCTCGGAATCGATCTCGGCTCAGCGCTGAAGAAGAAGATTCGCTACCGTGCCCGGATGGCCGTGTACGCCGCTCGTTCTGATGGTGAACGAGAAGCTGATGTTGCGTAGCGACTACGTCAGAAGTGTCGTTGTCGCCCTGGCGGCAGGCCTCCTCTGGGTCTTGATCGTGGCCTCGTCGGCATCCTGGGCCGGCACCCAGGCAGGAGCCGGGATTGCGGCTGTCAGCCGCATCTCGATCGTTGCGATGGCTGGGATCGTCGGCGCACTCCTGGCGGCCGCGCTGCGGCCCACGGTCATCGCGGTGTGTGAACGGGTCGAGATCTCTGTCGACGAGGCGGCGCTGGGGACGAAAGTTCCCGTCATCGTCTCCGGCGTCGTGTGGGGCGTCGTCTCTGTGCCCGCCAGCACTCCGGCGAGTTCACCGCATGCGGCTTTGGTGTTCTTGGCTCTCGTATTGCCCTGGATTGCGTGGATCGATCAACGCGTGCAACGGATTCCGTCCGCTCTTGCGTATCTGGCCGCCGGTGGAACTGCAGCAATGATTCTGCTCACTGGAGTCGTTCACGGCACCTGGGGCGCGGTCGGCCGCGCCCTCCTCGCCGGCCCTGCAGCAGGTGTGGTGTTCTTCGCGCTTGCCGTTCTTCTGCGCGGCGGAATCGGTATCGGTGATGCGCGCCTGACGGTCTCGCTCGCGATGGTCCTCGGCTACGTCGGATGGGCAGCTCTCCCTGCGGCGCTGGTGTTCTCGATTCTGACGGCATTCGTCGGAGTGATCGTCGCCCGAGTTCTTCGAGCGATCCGATCCGAGCCTGCGCGGTCGCATATCGCGCTGGGCCCGTATCTCGTACTCGGCACGGCGCTCGCCCTCGTCGCGTCCTGACCCTTCTCCTCCCTGCACGTCGTCCCGCCACAGATTTCTTTTCTTCCCCGAACTCGACAGCTCCCGAAGAGGTGATCGCCACGATGGCGAAGACACATCAGATCGCATGGACAGCCGGTGCGGCCGCCGCGATGGTCGCCGTGGCGGCCGCGGCCGTCGTGGTTATAACCACGGACCACCACCGTGAGGTTGACTCGTCACCGCCACCGCCCCAGGTCTTCCACGACGTCATCACCGTTGCGGGCCTTCTCGACGCGTTGCCCGTCGTCGCCGATCTCGACAGCGCGGCGAGGTGGCCCGATGATCGGCGATCGGTGGAACTCGAGGTGCGGCCGCCGGAGAGCGATCACGGATGCGACACCATGAACATCGCGTTGGCAGCGGAGCTCGACGACGTCACATTCGTTGCCGGGACGGACAATTGCGTTGTGGCACAGGGCGTGTTGAACGATCCATACACCGGTGCCACCGCCGAATACGATGTGGCAACTGAAAAAGAGGTTGCGGCAACGGATTACGTCTACCCATTGGATGCTGCGTGGACGTTGGGCGCGGCTGCGTGGACACCTGAACAGCAGCAACGATTCGTCAGCGACGTCCACAACAACATCATCGTCGCCAGCGCGCCGGCAGTCGAAGACAGAGCTCAGCGCGGTCTTTCTCGATGGCATCCGGACAACAGCGACTTCGCGTGTGCCTTTGCAGCGAAATACCTTCGCGTGGCTCAGATATACGCCCTGCCCATCACCCGCGGCGATGCCGCCGCGGCCAGGCAACTCTGCGGTCTCGACGACACCGCTGCGACCCCTGCAGGTGAGTCGGAACCAATGAACTGACCACCAGATCGACCGCAAACCTCCTTCCATGATGAATGAAAGTCCCTTGCACACAACACGAAAGAAGGAAATCATGCCCAAGACCGCCGACCAGGCCGATGCAACCACCCGCGAGATCCTCGGCCCGCAGTTCACTGCGATGCGCAACCTCGTCGAAGCAGCCGAGAACAGCCGACAGAAGGCCGATGCAGTCGCCAAAGCCCAGGCTGAACACGTCGAGTCGACCGCCGAGTTCATCGCGGCCTACGACGCCGCCAAAGCTGCAGGCTTCACCACCGCCCAACTGAAGAAGGGCGGCTACGTCCGCCCATCACTGAAGGGAGCCGCAAAACCTGCCACCACCAAGAAAGAGCCCGCGCCGAGCCCGTCGGCAGATACAGACAGCACCGGCGGCGAACCCCATGGGCACGAGAGCGGACAGCAGAACCACGACGGGCCGGCATCCGAGCACCACCAGAACGACCACCACAACGAGCACAGCGAACACGACGCCATGGCGAGCTGACGTGGAATCCCGTAGACAACCAGAGGGGGCCGTGCGATGAGCACCGAACGAACCGACGCCATCACCCATATCGAGCTTGCATGCGACGTCTGCTCGCTGGAACCCCGTTCTCGGGACGGACGATCCGCGCCACGGGGTGCACGGTGGGCCGTGGCGATGAAGGATTGCTGCGCCGGCGGGCAGCTCATGGCCCACCTCGCGTGCGACGAGCATTTCTTCGCTCTCGTCTCGCAGAAACTGCCCGGCGAATGCACCAGTTGTGGCCACCTGAGTCGGACCCTGTCCGACGTCGTCGATGTCGCATGGACGATTGGAACCCCAACCGATCTGCCCGGTCGGCCGGGATGACCCTCACCCCGGCAGTCGCGTCGCCGGGTGGCGGCACCCGACAATCGTGCACCTGCAGCGCCGTCGAACACCTCGGCGTCGCTGCAGGTCGCGTCAGCCAAGCCGCTCGGCGCGGGATGGCAGTACTCCCTATGCGCCCAGAACCGCGAGATCCCGTCAGTGCAGAGTTCGATGTCGTCCGCGCGCCGTAGTCGCAATCGCGTCACCCCAGACGGGGGCGCGTTCGACCCCGACCGTGGATCCAGCGGAGACCTGGAGAAGAAGCAGGGGGTAGTTCTACCCCACGCAAGCTTCGCCGACCGAGCCGCGAACCGGGAGCACGCCCGCGGTCTCGATACCGACATCGAAGGACTCCCCGGTCTCACACGCGCGCGCCGCGACCTCGAACGAGCCTTTCCTCGAAACACCACCGCGCCGATCACGAACGAACGAAAAAGACGGACGCTGCCGGCTGCAATCGAACTCCGCCGAAGTCTCAGCGCACGCCAGCGCAATGCACGATCGGCTACCAAGAGAACTGTCGAGCAAAACGTTCCACATGCCCAGTACCGCGCGATGAGCTCGCTGATCGGTGATCCAGACAATTGGAAGCGCACCAACGACGCGTTGTCCGATGTCAACGGCGATGCAGTGCGGCTCGATGACGACCAGCGCCGCCACATCCAGCGGGTCGACCGCGCCATCCAGCGGTACGAGCGCGAGTCCGGACGTGGACACCTGGTCTACACCGTCGTGAGCTTGCCCAACGCCGTCATCCATCCATCCGAACTACCGGAGACCCTCTCACCCGGCTCGGTCGTAGCCTTCGACCGCTTCACCGGCGCCCGCCACTCGATCCACGAGCTCGACGCGCACAGCCATCCGACGGACGCAGTCTTCGAGATCCAGACAACGCGAGGCCTGTACCTCGGAGCATCGGACAAGGGAGACGACACGAGCCATCTCCTTCCGCGTGGCACCCGCTATCGCGTTGTCAACTCGCACTTCGTCCCCTACGAGCGACCGGGTCAGCCCGTCGGGGAAAGGCTCGTCGTACAACTCGAAGACATCGACACAGACTGATCGACGAAAGGAAAGAACCATGGCAACCGAGAACCCCTCACCGCCACCGCACAGACGAGAACGCCGCGCTCCATGGCGATTCCATCCAGACATCATGCCGCGCGCAGACTTCCGCGCAGTTCGACCCGAGGACGACCCCGCAACGGGGCCTACCGACGGAGCAATCGGCACCGACGAGCAGGCGGAATAGGTTGCAGATGACGATCTCAATTTTGATGGTCGGTGTTGGGGCACTTGTGGTCTCGGCTGCTGCTGCAGTCCTGATTGGGAAAGCAATCACACAAGCCGATCGAATCGAATGCGCGCAGCGGTGGGATGTTTGGTGCACCGGATGCGGTCTACCAGCTTTCGACAGGCGCGCCGCCGTCGCCGCGATCGTGACTCCACCCGGGTGGAGTCACGACGACGAAAACTACTGCCCGGCATGTACAGAAACAAGGTTCCATACCTGGGGCTACAGCTCATGAACAGCTTCCGTCCTACACGCCGCTCTGGAAGTCGATCGAGTTCGGATGTCGCAATCAAGCAAGGAGAGCCTCCCATCGTCACCACTCCCGCTCCACGCACCCTCGCCCTCCTGACATCGTTCCTCTACCGCGCGGCCGGAGATCTCGGAGCCGCCGCCATCAACGCCAGGAGTACGACCGAAGCCGACCACGCCAGTAAAGGTCGAGCACTCTGCGTCGAGATGTTCATCAGGCTGGCCCCAGCCGCTACCGCCGATGCCAGGGCGGACGACGATCAAGTACCGCCGAGATCGGTTGTGTAGTGCGCGGAGCGCAGTGGTCCTGGGACTGGTGACAGGCGCAACTTCCGGGCCACATGGGTGCGTCCTCGCCGGCAGCGTAGCCCGGTATTTGAATGGGATCGGTTTCGCAATCTGATTGAGGGATACTTGGCCGATGACCGATGACCGCAGCTTCGATCCGGACCCTGATCACGGGCAGTCGGGGTGGGTGACCCTGCCGAGTGGGCAGCGGGCCTACCGCTACGAAGGGGCCGACGATCTGATCTACGACGCCGGAACCGCACCAGAAGCCGCCGCGTCCAAGTAGGTATGGACCCGATCGAGAACGCGCCGCCATCGTCGATGAGGGCTACGACCCCGACGACCCCACCGTGCGCGCAGGCCTTGAGCATGTCCGCCGGGTGCTCGCCGAACATCGCCACCTGACGGCCGACCCCGAACTCCGTCTCGAATACCTCGTGAACGCCGCCAGGGTTCAGGAATCAGTGCGGGGATCGGACGTACGCAGGTAGTTCGACATCGAACGTATGTTCCCATAGATTGAGGGGACTGATCCGTTCGGCGAAAGGTCGCAGCTCATGGCCGGTACCGTCGACTCGATCCCCGACCTCACCACCTTGGACCAGGCCGCACAGCTCGCCGCTCTGCGCCGCAGCATGGCTGCGATCCCTGGACGCCGAGACCACGCTCCCACCGATTCAGACGACTCGCCCGTATTCGCCCCGCCGCAGCCGCACGCGCAGGCCGCCGCGACCGAAGGCGATGAACGAGCCCTGAGTGTCCCTGTGCGCTCGCGAACCCTGAAAACCCTGCCGGTGCCCATGCCGCTGTCGGAACTGCTCCCACGCGGCGCACTGGCCCGCGGAACGGCCCTGTCGATCACCGGTGCCGGATCGATTCTCGTCGGACTTGTCGCCTCCGCCACTGCGGCCGGCCACCACGTCGCCCTGATCGGTCAACCCAAGTTCGGGCTCCTTGCCGTCCACGAACACGGCGGGGACTTGTCGAAGATCGCGTTGATCGATCCCGGTCAAGCCGACCCTCTCGACGCCGCCAGTATTTGTCTCGATGGCCTCGATCTTGTGGTGACCACTGTCCATGGTCGCGACGTACCGCCGACCCGGGCGCGTGCCCTGTTGGCCCGAAACCGTACTCTTATCCGGACTAAGCGGGGTTAGCAAGTCGAGGTGTCTGAGCTAGCCAGTCACACGCTCTCGACGGACCGTACCCTGCCTGAGGCTCCCATGCCGATCAGATCCACCGCGATTGTGCGGTAGCCGTGTGCTGCGACGGCGGGCGTGATGTTGCGCCACAGGTAGGACGAGGTGGGATTGCCGTGCAGGAACAGTACGAGTGGACCGGTACCCGCATCGGTGAAGCTGATCGTGCTGCCGAGAACGGGCAGAGTTCGTGGCTGCACCAAAGCGTTCCCTCGACCTGAACCGGCGGAGTGTCGCGGACCGCTAGTGGGCGTGGGCCTGGAGTGCTTGGCGGGCTTTGCGTTCGACGAACAACGGGACGAAATCGCGGATGGAGTTGCCCTCGAAACGGGCATGCTCGGCGGCGATGGTGTCGTCGATGACCGGGCGCGGCACATCGGGAAACTGGGCACCGAGGCGATCGCGGACGGCGTCGATGTGCTCGTGTTCGGTGGTAGTCATCTTTTGAACGATCCGCTCTGTTCGGGGTGTGGTCAATTGGGTGTCCGGCGTGGTTCCGGAGTCGGGCAGTCGGTGCCTACCCCGAGACATCGGTAAACCGTGTGTGGAGGGCGTCGAGTTGGCGGTGCAGCGCGTACAGCAATTTTCGCTGCGACCGGGCTTCTTCGTTGTGCCAGAGCCGGGCGGTGCCTTGGCCGATTCGCCCGGCTTTGTGGGCGAGTTGTTCGGCTTCGTCGACGAGCGCCGAAACAGCGTTGATCTCGACAGTCAGCATTGCCGCGAAGATCTGCGCCTGCGCACGATCGGAGCTGTCGGGCCCTCGCCGGGATGTGGTCGACGACGGTTTCGTGCTGGGTGCGTTCATCTTCTGGCCACCGGAACGTGGCGAGTGTTCCGCCCCAGGTGAATGTGTGATGAACTGCGCCGATTCCCTGGCGGTGGCCGCTTCGCGTGTGCTGGTCATTGCCCTACCTGTGGGCGGCCGGCGGATGCCGCGCTGTGTTCGAGGCGACGACGGCATACGTGCAGCAAAGCGTCCGTGGTCCGGGAATCGAGGTCGACGGGCCGCGCGGGGTCGGCCAGCAGGTGTCGCAGCCTGCGGAAATACGTCTCCGGCGGAATCCCGAAGGCAACCATGATGTCCTCGGCGTCGCCGCCCCCGTACGGCATCCACTGCACGGCGAACGCGAGCATCCGATCTCGCTCGTGCGGGGTGTCAGGTGTCAGCGGCATTACTGCAGTATCACCCGGCCCGTCGACCGTCGCAGCCGCCGCGAGCAACCATAGGGCGACGGACAGGTGAACAGTGAACAAACGCCCTGAATGTGACTCCACTCTGTCAGGAACGCAGACCAGTGAGCACTACGACACCGACCCGTCCGCGCGGCTGGCCCCGGCCCAGTCCTGAGGACGAGCGGGTCGCCGATGATCGATATCGACGGGGCGACTCGATCGGTGCCATGCCGACCCATGGATTATCGTCGCCTGTGGGCCCGCAAACTACACCGGCGTCCTCGACAACCTCGAACGCTTCGACGGTACCGCCACCCACCTGCTCTACATCTGACCAGCAAGCTCTAGGGGTGTGGTGCGCTTACGATGCGACCATGTCTAGAAGACGCAGCGTGGCTATCGGTGGAGTCGCGCTGCTCATTGTTGTCGCCGGGGCTACGTTCTGGTTTCAATCCCGCGGCGAATCGGTAGCCTTACCGGCAGGTCAGGTCGTCCCGCAGGCATCTTGCCTTGCCCCGAACGTCGTCGTGAGTGCGATGCCTGGTGCCGCGACCAGTAATCCCGGTATCCCTAATGCCCCAGTCGCAGGCGCACTTCCGGCCACCTTCGATGCAGTGGGCTTTGTGGTGTGTGAATTTTACGGTGACCGACCGGAGAACGGCACGCAGATAATGCGCCAGACCGAACGCGCAGGCGGGGACGTGGTCGGTGCGCTAGCGGTTGTGAACACACCGACCGACCCACCCCGCGATCCAGAGGATTGCGATGCTGTCGGCTCAGCGCCGATCCCGGTGGTGTGGGCTGTAGATCCACAATCTCGCGCAGTGCGCCTCGAGCTGCCGAAAGACAGCTGTGGTCAACTCAAGGGCGACCCGCTCACGGCCATCGAAAGAGTACCTGCGGTCACCACACAGGAGTATGAACTCCCGGCGTAAGGCAGTGGGAGGTGCGCCACGGACGGCGCACCTCCCACTGCGTTACCGAATGCCTGACTATTCGGTGTACGGATCCACTGGTTCTCGATCGACTCACGCATCTCGACTACTGGAGCAGGTTCCTCGACTACCGCACCCCTAGAGGAGAGATAGAAGCCCTCAAGCTTGGCTGTGTCAACCCGATCTGGGACCACGATGACGGCCTGACTGGGACCCACCTGGCACCGGCTAATCACGCCCTTGGTCTCGGTGGTCACTGCCGAGTGGCGAGGGCTATAGGTATCTGCAGACCTGATCGGGGCTACAGGTTTCGGGCTCTGGGAGGGCTGCATCGTCGCGGAGCGCAGCCACGTTGTCGCGAAGTGTTGTGAGGTCGGCGATCTGCGCGTCGATGTCGGCAAGGCGCGCGTCCAGCAGGTCACGTACGTGGCCGCAGGGAGCTTGGCCGTGGTCGCGGATGTCGAGGATCTGCTTGATCTGGGCGAGGGTGAGCCCGGCCGCTTGGCCGCGGTGGACGAAGTCGATCCGGCTGACCGCGTCGGGGGTGTAGTCGCGGTAGCCGGCCGGTGTGCGTTCGGCCGGGGGCAGCAGCCCTTGCTCTTCGTAGAACCGCAGAGTCTTGGTGGTCGTGCCTGCCGCCTCGGCGAGTTCTCCGATCCGCATCCCGGCCTCCATCGTGTCGCAGGTCTCGCTTGACCTTCCCCTTTACTGGAAGGTCCAGTATCGCTGCATCAGGAGCGTTTCCCAACAGTTCTGGGAGGAATCGGGATGCAGACCAGGTACGACCTCGCGATCATCGGATCCGGCGGCGGTGCGTTCGCGGCGGCCATTCGTGCGACCTCTCTGGGCAAGTCGGTGGTGATGGTCGAGCGTGGCACGTTCGGCGGCACGTGTGTGAACACCGGCTGCGTGCCGTCGAAGGCACTGATCGCAGCCGCGGAGGCCCGGCACGTGGCCGCGGACGCGCCGACCCGGTTCCCGGGCATCGCCAGCGTCGCGGGCGCGGTGGACATGCCGGCCCTGATCGGCGGAAAGCAGGATCTCGTCGAGGCCCTGCGGGGTGAGAAGTACGTCGACGTCGCCGACTCCTACGGTTGGCAGGTCCGCCGCGGCAACGCCGCGTTCGCCGGCACTCCGGATTCGCCCCTGCTCGAGGTCGCCGCGGCGGATGGCAGCGTCGAGACCATCGAGGCAGCGCAGTACCTGGTGGCCACCGGGTCCCGTCCCTGGGCCCCGCCGATCCAAGGGTTGGAGGAGGCCGGGTACCTGACCTCGACTACGGCGATGGAGTTGACCGAGGTCCCCGACTCGCTGCTGGTGCTCGGTGGTGGCTACGTGGCCCTGGAGCAGGCGCAGCTGTTCGCCCGGCTCGGGTCGACGGTGACCCTGCTGGTTCGGTCCCGGCTCGCGTCGAAGGAGGAGTCGGAGGTCTCCAAGGCGCTGCAGGAGGTCTTCGCCGATGAGGGCATCCGGGTGGTCCGCCGAGCGGTCCCGACCCGCGTGACCCGCGACGCCGCCACCGGCCAGGTGGTGGTGACCGCGGACGTCTCCGGTGGCGCGCAGGAGTTCCGCGCCGACGAGGTTCTGGTCGCTCTCGGCCGCCGACCGGTGACCGACGGGCTCAACCTCGACGCGGTCGAGGTGAAGACTGGCGAGGTCGGCGAGATCGTGGTCACCGACCAGCTGCAGTCCTCCAACCCGCGGATCTGGGCGGCCGGTGACGTGACCGGGCACCCCGAGTTCGTCTATGTCGCCGCCCACCACGGCACCGTGGTCGCCGAGAACGCCTTCACCGACGCCGAGCGGTCGGTGGACTACATGCGGCTGCCCCGGGTCACGTTCACCAGTCCCGCGATCGGCGCAGTCGGGATGACTGAGGCCCAAGTCCTCGCGGCCGGGATCCGCTGCGACTGCCGGGTGCTCCCGCTGGAATACGTGCCGCGAACGCTGGTCAACCGGGACACCCGCGGCTTCATCAAGATGGTCGCCAACGCCGACACCGGCGAGATCCTCGGCCTGACCGCGGTCGCCAAGGACGCCGGCGAACTGGCCGCCGCGGGCGTCCACATCATCGGCAAGACCATCGCCGAGGTCGCCGACGCCTGGGCGCCTTACCTGACCATGACCGAGGGCATCCGGATCGTCGCGAAGGCCTTCACCACCGACGTCTCCAAGCTCTCCTGCTGCGCCTGACCCGCACCCACCCCACTCAACGAAGGAGGCATCCGCGATGTCGGACCTCAGCACCCAACTGCCCCAACGACTCACCCGACCCGAGGAGACCGGCCTTGACGCCGGCCTGCTGATCCCGCTGCTGCGGCTGCTCGTCGACGGCGACCCCGTCACCGTCGAGCAACTCGCCGCGGCTGCGAGCCGCACCCTCGATGACGTACGGCGCGGTCTCGCGGCGGTGCCGGACACCGAGTACGACGATCAGGGCCGGATCATCGGCCAGGGCCTCACCCTGCGCCCCACCCCGCACCGGTTCACCGTGGCCGGTGAGGAGCTCTACACCTGGTGTGCGCTGGACACGCTGATCTTCCCCGCCCTGCTGGACCGCCCGGCAAAGGTGGAGTCGGCCTCCCCGGTCAGCGGCGAGCCGGTTCGGGTCAACGTCGACCCCACAGAAGGTGCAACCAGCGTCGATCCGCCCACCGCGGTGGTGTCGCTGGTGAACCCGGAGCAGATCACCTCGATCCGTTCCTCCTTCTGCAACCAGGTGCACTACTTCACCTCCCCCGAGGACGCCGCGGGCTGGCTGGCCGAGCACCCCGGCGCGGAGGTGGTCCCGGTGGCCGAGGCGTGCCGGATCGGGGCCGCCCTCGCCACCGGCCTGCTCAACCGCCTCCAGGCGCCCGCCGCGGCCGACGACAGCCACAGCTGCTGCTGACCCATACCCACTGAAGGGAATGAGAACACCGATGATGTCCAACCACGACGATCGCCCGGGAGGCAGCGGCCTGCTCCTCGGAGCCGGCGCCGCGCTGCTCATGGTCGCCTGTTGCGCCTTGCTCCCCATCCTCATCGCCGGTGGCGCGATCGCCGGTATCGGCGCGTTCCTCCGCAACCCGTGGGTCATCGGCGCCGGGATCGCCCTGGCGATCCTCGCGCTGATTGCCATCTCCCGCCGCGGCGGCGGCACCGCCGGCCACGGCTGCTGCCCGCCCATGCCCACCAACGAAAACGTCGACCCGAAGGACGAGCAGAACCGATGAGAATCACCCGCCGCCACCACGCCGCGCTCTCGATCGCCGCCGTACTCGCCGCCGGATCGCTGACCCTGACCGCCTGCGGCAACAGTGCCGACCCCGCGACCGCCGGTTCCGGTTCACCCGCCACCGTGACCAGCGTCGATGGCCAGCAGATCAGCCTGCCCGCCAACGGGAAGCCCACCGCGGTGTTCTTCTTCTCCGTCGGGTGCGGCGAATGCGTCAACGGCGTCCGGTCCCTCGGCGAGGCCGCCACCACCGCTGAGAACGCCGGCACCGTGGCAAGCTTCCTCGCCGTCGACATGGACCCCGGCGAATCCAAGGCCCTGATCGGCGACTTCATGGAGTCCGTCGACGCCGAACACGTACCGGCCGCAATCGACGATGGCGCGGCACTCTCCCGGCGATTCGAGGTGGCCGCTCTGTCCACCCTGATCGTCGTCGACGCCGACGGCACGGTGACCTTCCGCGCCACCGACCCCGACGCCGCGACGATCACCGCCGAACTGGCAAAGGCCGGAGCCTGACCCATGGGCGGACTGCTCACCCTCGCCTTCGCGGCCGGCATGGTCGCGCCCGTGAACCCGTGCGGGTTCGCGCTACTCCCGGCCTGGATCACCCACACCCTCGGCGACACCGATGCCTCAACGGTCCCGGTGCGGCTGCTGCGGGCGCTGCGGGCCGGTCTCGTGTTGGCGGTGGGGTTCGCCGGCACCCTCGCGGCAGCTGGCCTGGTAGTCAGCGCCGGCGCCCGAGGGCTGATTCGCGCCGCGCCGTCGCTTGGCCTGGCCGTCGGCATCCTGCTGGTGGTTCTCGGCCTGTGGATGCTAGCCGGACGCTCGGTCTCGGTGCGGGTGCCTCGGATCCCCGGCCGGGCAGCCGCGGGACTCCCACCCACTGCCCGGATGGCTGCGTTTGGGGTCGGCTACGCGCTGGCTTCGCTGTCGTGCACGTTCGGGGTGATCCTCGCGGTCATCGCGCAGGCGCAGGCCACCTACAGCTATGCCGGGCTCCTGCTCGTCTTCGGTGTCTACGCTGCTGGCTCGGCGACCGTCCTGCTGCTGCTCGCCCTGGCCACCGCCGCGGCAGGCAGCGGACTCACCCGCCACGTTCCGCTGGGAGCGAGAGATCCGGCGCCGGGTGTCCGGCGGGAAGCTGGTCATCGATCCGGACGCCAAAAGCCTGCTCCACGAACTGAAGACGACCCTCTCGGGCTGCGAGAGCATCTGCAATGCAGCCGATCTCGATCCGACCGGTGAAGGCTCACTGCTGGGCTGGGAGATCGTGGAGTACCTGGGCCTCGAGAACAAGAAGCTCGAACGCATGGAGTTCCTGGACGAGACACCGGCATCGCTGCGTAAGGCATTCACAGCCCGTCGGTCGGTCACGGCGATCGCTGCCGAGGGCGACTACCGCAAGGCCGATTTCCGGTCGAAGTGGGACATGCTCTCGATGCAGTTCACCAGAGTTGCGACCAAGACGACCGGGGCGAGCACGGTACTGCGTAACGGGCGGCTCAAGTCCGCGATGGTCGTGATCGTCGGTGACGGGCTCGACGCGCACCACGGATACGTCAAGAAGGCGTTCTACGAGAACCGGTTTAGGGACGAGAACGGCGTGACGTACACCGACCCCGACATCGATCGATTCGACACACAGGTCGATGTTCCCGGCGGCCTGCAGTCGTCACCGGTCGTCCACGACGGGACCACACGCAAGAAAACGGGACCGCCGAGACTGATGGACCTGGCCGGACTGTCGTCTCTGCTGGCGAAGAAGGGCTTCGGGGCGAAGAACGTTCTCGACACCTATCAGAAGATGTACGAGGCGCAGGTGGTGTCGTACCCGCGCACCGAGGACAAGTTCATCTCGATCGAGCAGTTCAACGAGCTGCTTCCATCGGTCGACGCGATCGCCGGTGTGGTGGGCGTGGATCCGGCGGCGCTGAGCCATCGCGGCCCGCGCACGAGCCACGTCAAGTCCGGTGGCGCGCACGGTGCCAACCGTCCGGGGCCCAACGTCCCGCCGAGCCTCGCGGCAGTGGAGAAGGCCTACGGCGAGTTGGGTCGGGAGATCTACGAGCTCCTCGCGAAGAATTACCTGACGATGCTCGCCCCCGATTACGAATACGACCAGCATCGCGGGCACGTCGAGAAATACCCGAATTTCGTCGGCTCGCTGAACGTGCCCGCAGTACTCGGATGGAAAGGTGTGTTCGTCGTCGACGAGGAGGACCAGCAGACCGGCGACCAGCCGGAAGGAGTCACCGCGCTCGGTACCGTCGCGGACCCCTTCGTCCACGAAGGCTTCCCGCCGCGGCCGCCGCATCCGACGATGGGCTGGTTGATGAAACAGCTCGAGAAGAGAAGCGTAGGTACCGGCGCGACCCGGACGAGCACGTACGCCGAGGTCACGAACAACTTGGGCGGTAAGGCCCTGATGGTCGAGAAGCGCGGCAAGATCACCCTCAGCGCGATCGGTGAACTCAACCATCGGATCCTGCCGGGCACGCACATCGGGGATCTGACGATCACCGAGCAGGTCTTCGAGCAGATGGCGCAGATCGAGGCCGGAACCGGCGAGGCAGCCGACTATCTGTCCCTCGTGGCGGATCTGGTGCGCCGCGACCTCGCGACGATGAAGGCGAATGCGAGGACGTTGTCCGGCGAGCTCACCGCACGGATGGCCAAGGCCGGAGTGACCCGAGAAGCGGTGGAGATGATCGAGCTGCCGCCGCACCTGCATTTCACCCACGCAGGCACGGTCGTGACCCGCGCGAAGCGGGTCTTCGGTGGCCACCGGTTCACCGACACCGAAGTAGCGGCGCTGCTCGCCGGACGGGTCATCGAGATCGTCGCGACGAGCGCGAAGTCGGGAAAGACGTTCACCTGCACGGGGAAACTCGAACCAGGTGTGAGGGACAAGGACAGCAAGCTCTATCCACACGTGAGCTTCAACCCGCAGTTCGCAGAGCGTGCACCTCGGACCGATCTGGTCAGCGGAGTGTGGAAAGGCAAGCCGGTCACGTTCAAAGGCCGCGGATGGGGTGCTAACGACCACTGGCCCGGCAAGGACTTCACCGAGCAGGAACTTGAGAAGCTGCTGGCCGGGGACACCATCGAATTCGACGCCACAAGCAAGACAGGTAAGACGTACCGAGCCAAGGGCGCACTGGCCGCAGGTACCTACCAGGGCAGCAAGACATTTGGATTCAAGCTGAAGTTCGAGGACCGCAAATCCACCGCAGGCACCAAGAAACGCACCGTGCGTCGGTAAACGGATGCCGCAGGACAGCAGCGGGGTCGCGCCGCCTGCACCCATCGGGAAACGAGTTCGAGCGGCGGGTTCAGAAGAAGGTCAGCTGTGCCTCGTCGACGCGGACACGTCCGGGCTTCGTCCGACGGGGTCGAACCGGGGAAGAGTGCCGACTCTGCATAGCCGGTGCAGCGTTGCCAGCTATGTCGAGTCCGGCAAACGCGCGGCGGGCCAATTCTTCTCGTACACGGGAGCGTTCGGCCACGCGCGTACGTCCGATCGGAGTGTCTCGGATGCTCCACTCCAACTCCCACGCCGCCGACCCCGGCGTCGGTGCTGCCACAGCGCGGTCGGTCACCCGATCGAGTAGTTGATCGATCTTGTCGATCAACACGTGCGCACACTCGTCGAGCACACGCTCAGGCACCGTGGCCGCGGACTCGTTGTCGCTCACACTCGCCACTGTAGAGCCGGGCACTGACGAACAGTCCGCACCTGACACTCGTGGCGACGGACCGACCGACGGAGAAGCGCTTCGCCGCCTCATCGTCGGAATCCCCGACGGGGATCGCGAACGGATACCACCACGGGTCCGGATCGACCGGACGTCGCCACGCTCCTCGGATGTCGTCGTAGGCCGATTCGAGTAGCGCGTTTCGATCTACCGTGTGTCCCATACATCGAACAGGAATTCGCTGATGGCCACAGCTGAGTTCAGGGCGAGCCGGGCGTGTCGTCGATCGGCGGTGCTCGGAGATCCTCGGCCGTGACCGGTTCCGATTTTGTTCCGCAGCTCGCCGAGGCTTTGTACCGAGCTGGCGAGTCCTCGTAAGAGCCCGTTGACGGCCGAGCTCGCGGCGGCGTCACCTTCGACTGATTTGCCGGCGATGTCCAACGCTTTGCTGGTCGCTTTGTAGAGGGTTGGGAGGTCGTCGCTGCGCTTGTAGGTCCCTCCAAGGTCATCGAGGATTTGGATGAACACAGACTCGATCAGCTCTTTGCACGCGCCGATTGCAGCTTCGGGATCCGTTGCGATGCTTGCTTCGATACGTCTCAGATGTCGATCGAGAGTTGTACGGTCGTCGAGTGTTGCTCGGTCGAGGACCAGGCCGGCGGGGCGGTCGCCATGGAAGCTACTGATTCGTCGCCAGTTGTAAAGTGTTCGCCCACTGATGGTTCCGTCTGCGACCAGCTCGTAGTTGTCGGGGGCGAGCAGTTCGTTGAGGCGAATGACCATGGATTCTGCGATATCGGGGTCTCGTACGAGAGGGTGCACGGTGCGGGTGAGAAACCGAAGGAAAGCATCATCTGGACCGGTGCGGATGCTGAACCTGGTGTCCCCGAAGACCCAGCCCTCTCCCCAGTCAGTGTTGTTGATGCAGTGCTGGTGTATGTCGCCGGCGGCGTCCGTGTACCGACGGTCGGTGCTGGGAAGGTCGTGCAGGTCGTATAGGGCGCTCAGGAAAGTGACTTCGTCGAGTTTGCCTACCCAGAAATAGTCGCGATCGAGTGTCAGTGTGTCTATCACTGCCTGGCGAGTGATGTCTGTGATCTCGCGAGCCGTGTGGGGTCGGCGCGCAGGGTCCGCGGGGTTCATCGGACAAGTTTCGCTTAGGTCGTGTGCAGGCCTGCGGCTTGGTACAAAGGTGGCTTCTCGGCCCAGCCGATCATGCCTCCCGGACGCCGGGCCCGCGCGTTCAACGGTTACGGTTTGCCAACAAATGGAGGTAGTCAGATGACGTTTGCGGACCTTATCGCCCAGTTCGGCACCACTGCCAAAGACAAGCTCGACGGGCCGGGAGAGCGTGAAGCGCTGCTTTCCGGCCCTGTCGCCAGGTTGATCGAAGACCTGGGAGCCGAATCTGGCATGAAAACCGTTGCGCACGATGAGGTTCGAGAGCAGGACGGATCGGTTCGCCCCGATTTCGGTGTTCGTGTCAACGACGTCTTGGTGGGGCACATCGAGCTCAAAGCGCCAGGGGTAAGTCTCGACCCAGAGAGTTACGGAAAGACGACCCACAACTACCGGCAGTGGCAGCGCCTGAAAGAACTTCCCAACCTACTTCACACCAACGGCGTGGAGTGGCGTCTGTGGCGATACGGCGAACTGGTGGACGAGCCGGTCAGCCTTCACACACCCAGTCTGACGCGAACACGAGGCAAGCTCACAGCGCCGAGTCGCATGGAGATGCTGCTCAACGGCTTCTTGCGGTGGGAGCCTGCCCCGATCTCATCGGTCTCTAAACTGGTCGACACATTGGCACCGCTGGCTCGGATGCTTCGCGAGGAAGTTCGGTTGGCCCTCAAGGCAGAGCGACGTGCAATCAAAGCTGGCGCAGATCCTGACCTACAACCGTTCCTCGGCATCGCTCGAGACTGGCGCACACTGTTGTTCCCGCACTCCCGAGACGAGGAGTTCGCAGACGGCTTCTCACAGACGGTGGTCTTCGCTCTGGTGCTCGCTGTCAGTGACGGGATCGACATCAGTGCTGGAACGTTGCACGATGTCGCCCGCAAGCTCGAAGGCAACTACAGCCTGATGGGTAAGGCTTTGGACCTGTTGACCGCCCACGTCACCAAGACCCCCACATGGACCGCCATCGAAATAATTGCGCGGACTCTCTCCGCCGCACGGTGGCCCGCGATCGCTGCTGGCGGCGACGACGTCTATCTACACCTCTACGAGCACTTTCTCGGAACGTACGACCCCGAGAAGCGCAAAAAATCCGGTTCGTATTACACCCCGGTCGAAGTGGTGGATGCGATGGTCCGACTCACAGACGACGCTCTGAAAAGTCACCTCGGTAAGCCCGAGGGGTTGCGCAATCCCCACGTCAGCATCATCGACCCCGCGATGGGTACAGGAACATATCCACTGTCTGTGCTCAGGCACGTCGGTGCCGCTGCTGCCCAGCAGTACGGCCCGGGGGCTGCGCCGGAAGCGGTTGCCAGCACCGTTGCACGCTTGTACGGAATCGAACTGCAGTCCGGGCCGTTTTCCGTTGCCGAGTTGCGAGTGTCCGCCGCGCTGCGCGATTCAGGGGCGCAGATGCCTGCCTCGGGACTGAATCTCTACGTCGCTGACACCCTCGAAGACCCCTACAGTGCGAGCAAGACGCAACTTTCTTACACACTCCAGCTGATTGCCAAGCAACGACAGCAAGCGAACGCAGTCAAACGCGAGCGCAATATCCAGGTCTGCATCGGCAATCCGCCCTACAAAGACCATGCCGGCGGCATGGGCGGATGGATCGAGGCCGGCAGCGATCCAGCGACGAACCTGCCCCCGCTGAATGCGTTCAAACTGGAGGGAAACGGGCGGCACGAGCGGCACCTGAGCAACCTCTATGCCTACTTCTGGCGATGGGCCACATGGAAGGTCTTCGAATCGACGAATCATCCTGATGTTCGCGACGGCGGCAGCGGCGTAGTCTGCTTCATCACTGCTACCGGGTACCTTTCAGGTCCTGGGTTTCGCGGAATGCGACAGTACTTGCGGTCGACTTGTTCACATGGGTGGATCATCAACGTCACGCCGGAGGGCAAGCAGCCCCCGAGTAAGAACGCCGTGTTCAACATCGAAACCCCTGTGGCCATTGCGATGTTCCTGCGTCGCCCGGACACCGACGCAGACGTACCCGCTGATATCCGATACATCGACGTCAACGGAACTCGAGGCGAAAAGTTCGAGCGCCTCGCGCACCTCCAGCTTTCCGATCCGGGTTGGCAACAAGCTCGCACTGGCTGGACCGACTCGTTCGTCCCGGCAGGCTCCGACACCTGGGACCAATACCCTGCTGTCGATGATCTGATGCCATGGCGGGCCAACGGCGTCCTCGCAGGACGGGGCTGGGTGTACGGACCCAGTAAAGACATTCTTGAAGAACGCCTTCGAGATCTAGTCAACGAATCCGATCCGTCCGTGAAGTCGACCAAATTCGGCGAGGGCCGCGACGCGTCACTGACCAAAACGAAAACACCACTGTTCGGTGACGATGTCGAGACCGACACCCTGACACCTTTCAACTCCACAGTCATCATCACGGACCCCAAAATCGTGCGTGTCGGCTATCGGTCCTTCGATCGACAATGGCTGATCGCGGATAAACGGCTGATCATTCAGCCCTCACCGGACTTATGGCACGCACGCATACCGGGCCAGGTTTTTACGATCGAGCTCCATTCAGAGTTTCCGAAGTCAGGGCCAGGGCTTGTTTTCACGTCGCTCATTCCTGACGTCCACCATTTCCGCGGCAGTGGTGGAGGCCGGGCGCTTCCTATGCTGCATCCTGACGGAACGCCTAACCTGGCCGCAGGTTTGGTCGAGGCATTGCGAGCCCAATTCGATCTGGGCGTCGCCCCCGCCGATGTTGTGTACTACCTCGCTGCAGTCTGCTCGCACCCCGGGTTCGTCGAGCGTTTTTCCGCCGATCTCAAGACCCCGGGCGTGCGAGTCCCCATTACAACGAACCCAGAACTATGGACCCGAGCCGTTCAACTCGGAAGGCACATCGTCTGGCTTCACACGTACGGGGATCAGGGCGAACACCCCTCAGGAAAGATCTCGGTTCAGGAGGGAGTCCAGCCAGGAGCCGCACACCCGGTCTACGCGACATCTGTCGGCAACTCGATGCCGTCGTCCGTTGATTACGACCCCGAGTCAGAAATCCTACGACTAGGCGAAGGCCGATGGACTGGAGTGACCCAGGAGGTCCGCGACTACACCGTCGGCGGCGCGAACATCATCGATTCGTGGACCGGTTACCGGCTCGCAAGGCCCAAGGGAAAAAGAAGATCGCCCCTCGATAGCGTCAATGTCACAACGTGGCCCGCCGAATGGTCGATCGAGTTCTCCGACCTATTGAGTGTCTTGACACAACTGATCGACCTCGAACCGGCCCAGCAGTCTCTGCTCGAGGACATTCTCGACGGCGAGGTACTTACGGCCGACGAGTTGGCAACGATGGGGGTGCGATGGCCTGCGCAAACAGGAGACAAGGATCGCCAGCCCCGCAAGGCTGCTCGTGGTGGTCTACTCGATGAGTCGTAAGTCCGCGAGGACCAACGACCGTGCTACGAGCCGCTCGTGGGAACTCATCGCCTGAACCCCCGGCGAGAATCGCGGGGTTGTTCGCCAAGGCGGGGTGCGAACCACGTATCGCAAGGGAAAATCTGTAGCCACTGCACGGCAGTGGCGGGGTGATAGAACGCTTCGGCGTCACGATCGTCCATCAGGCCGTCCGAGACGGCATCCCAGTCGCCGTCGTGAGGATGAGCGTCGAGGGCGGCGACGTCTTCGCCGTATTCGGCGTCGGACAGAGCGGCCGAGGCCTGCAAGATAACGATCATGAGCGCCAGTTGCTCGGCCATCGTGCGGGGACGGGGAAGGCGGCCGGCGTCGAGGTCTTCGGCCAGGTCGTCGAACGATCGGGCCATCTGGCGTCGCCACAGGGTTGATTCGTTGTAGGTGCACTCCGGCAGTCGGTCGAACAGATCCCACCAGTCGGTCGGGTCGACAGGATCGTCTCCGCGTTCTTCGATGTCGTCGTACGCGCCGTCGGCGCATACCCCCGCGTGAATCCGCATCAGCCTCCGCTGCCGATCGGTGAGAAAGAACCGCGGGACGAACTCGATGACATCACCCATAACTGTCATGCTGCCGGTCCGTCGCCGAGTCACGCACGACTTCGATGCCTTTTCGCTGCAGAGACCCAGGTTGAGCGGGTACACGGGGTGATCACAGGACGTGACTAAGCGTCTGGCCGAGAGGATGCGAGAGCATCCGGCGATGAGTTATGCTTGTTCAGGTTCGACCGTCGATGAGGGTCACGGTCGAGCGTCCATCCAGCAACAGCGCTTCACCACACCGCTTTTCGTGTGCGTGCATAGTCGTTGTGGGCTGGCCGACGCTCCCAGTGAAGGCCCTCCATGTCGATTCCTCACTCGCTCTCCCCCAGCACTGACCACATCTCGTTCACCATCGACGGTGGTGAACGTCGATGACAACTCGCTCTGTCTCGACGGCCGAGCTGCAGCGTCGTTCACAGATCGCTGCAGCCGCCTATGAACGCGGTCGCCGCGCTGCGCTGGCTGCCGCACGCCGCCGCAGTCTGCCCGACCGGGCGCACACCCGGCGCGAAGAAATTCGCGCACGCTCGCACTCCTACGAGCCGCGTAGTGACAGTCGCGCATTCGGTCTGATCGATTCCGACCTCTCGCTGGCGCGGGCTGCGGCATTTCTCGCCGCGACCGGTGTCGCACACGAGCTGATCGCAGCGCAGACCTTCACCGACCCGGTGCAGCAGGAGTGGGCGAACGCCACGTTCGACCGTACTGCTGTGCACGAGGATGCATGGCGGGAACGGTTGATCGACAACGGCATCGACGAGGTTGTGCTGCGTCCAGGGCTGTCTCTGGATGCTCTGGAGCTACCGGCCGAGCTCGACGGTCTCGACTTCGACGACATAGCCGAACGCACCCTCGATGTGTCCTCCACCGCTGCGGACGTCGAACCGATCCGTCTGGCCGATCTGATGCTCGAGACACCACGCCAGAACCGCCCGTCGGAGTCGGTCGTCGACATCACCGACCGAGTCGCGAACGTCATCGAGATCGACCGCGGCGTCGACACGGCCACCGGGGCTGGTGTGGACGCATGGTGACCAAGAAGCCGACCTCCAAAGGAGCCGGGACATCGTCGTCGACGTTCCCGCTGATCGCCGTCTCGGTGGTAATCGTGTTGATAGCGCTCGGCTACGGCTCACTGTGGCTCGGGCACGTATTCGTCGACACCGGTGAAGATATCCCCGTCAACCCGTTCGGGGCCCTGTTCTCGGTCGCCGCCGGAAAGCTGACGTGGCCGAACATGTCGACATGGATCTTCGTGATCGCGGTGATCATCGTCTCCGGTCTCACCGGCGTCGCCGCCGCAGCCCGCGCAACGGGAAGCGGCAAGAACGACGTCGACGCCAAGGCCCGCCTGATGGGACCGACATCGAAGCTGACCGGGGTGACCGGCAAGCAGGCACGCGAACGCGCGAAGTCGCTGCGATCCGATCTTGCCGAGTTGGACACCCTCGACGACTCCGACATCGGAGTCGTCGTCGGACGCACCGTCCAGGGCAATCAGAAGGTGTTCATGTCGTGGGAGGACATGCTCTTCGCCCTCGCCGGACCTCGTATGGGCAAGACTGCGGCGTTGGCGATCGACGCACTGTGCACCGCGCCCGGCGCGGCGCTGTTCACCTCCAACAAGCGCGACGGACACGACTTCACTCGCGGTGTCCGCGAGGAGGTCGGCACGGTGTGGCGCTACGACCTACAGGGAATCGCCGAAGGTCCGCTCACCACGAGCGACGGGTTCTGGTGGAATCCGCTGCGCGGAATCGACACCATCGTCGCCGCCCGCAAGCTCGCCTCGTACTTCGCTGCCGCATCGCGCGATGATTCGGCCAAAATCGAGGCGTACTTCGACGGCGGCGCACAGGAACTACTTGCGCAGATGATGTTCGCGTCCGCGTCCGCGTCCGCGTCCGCGTCCGCGTCCGCGTCCGCGTCCGCGTGCGGCGGCGGAGATCTCCTGCACGTCTACGGCTGGCTGTCCGACGAGGCAAAATCGGTTCTGGATGCTGATGTCGACGAAGCCATCCGCCTGATCGATGAACACGTCGACACCGTAGCCAAGGACGCTACAACCGCACGTCAGCAGTCAGACGCCATCAAATCAACGCTGACCGGTATTGCCTCGGCGACGGTGGTTGCGATGAGCGGACCGGTACTGGCGGCAGCGATAGAGCAGGTACTCACCGCTACCAGCAACGAACCAGGCGTCACCGTACTGGGTGGTGTGCGTTTCGAAGCGCAAACCGGCACTGTGGCCGTGACAGCAACCGATCGCTATCGACTGTCCACTCGAACCCTGACAACCACGAACCCGACCGCCATAGCGTGGGCTGCAACGGTGAACGGCGATGATCTGCGCAGTTGCCTGGCTGATCTACGACGGACTGCGCAGGCACGGATCGAAGCCACCGCCTACGGCCTGTGGATGCGGCTGCCAAACTGCGATGACCGGTATTGCCGACTACTGACCGAGCCGTTCCCTGACTACCGGTTGATGCTCGATGACATGCCAGCGATAACTACCCGTGTCCAAGTGTCGACAGCAATGCTCCGACAGGCTCTTGAGGACAGTTCAGCCGCCCTGATCGGGCTTCGCGTCACTGAAATTGGCGTCGACATCGGAAATAGTGAGTCGGACAACCGTATTGAAATACCCGCCAGCGTAAGCGGAAGTCCGATCGAAGTCTGGTTCGAGTTCACCACGCTCTATCCCGCAATCAGCAGCGCAATCGGAGCGGACCTGCTGATCGACTTCCGAGGCCACACACAGCCGGCCACCATTCGCTCCGCCGACCACGGCGACCTCACGACAGTCGCTATGCCCACCATGCCCCCACCTCCAGACGAATCCACGCCACCGAAGGAGCACCACTTATGACAGACGCAAACACGGACCCGACGATGGACCTCATTGCTCAGGCCGTCACCGACGGACGCAGCGGAAACGCAGACACAGCACGCACCCAACTCCAAGACCTGTGGAAGCTCATCGGAGTCAGCGGAGATCCGTTCCACCGCTGCACTCTTGCGCACTACATGGCCGATCTCCATACCGATCCTGCACAAGCCCTCGCGTGGGACGTGCGCGCACTCGACGCCGCCGACGCCGTCAGCGAACAACGCGTCCAACAACATCACACCAACCTGCACATCGAGGGCTTCTATCCCTCACTCCATCTCAACCTCGCCGACAACTATCGTCGCCTCGGCTCGTTCGACACCGCCCGTGAACACCTCACCGCAGCCCGCGAACGCCTATCGGCTCTACCTGACGATTCCTACGGTGAACTCATCCGTACCGCGCTCGACGGTGTGGCTACGGCCGTCGAAAATCAGGACACTACGGTCCGCGCTTCGGCCCCGGCGCGACCGACGGAACACATGACCGCACTCACCAACGATGACGTTGGGCAAGGACGGTTATAGCCATCGACCGCGGTAGTACTCGCTGGCCGAATTAGGTCTGAGTCCGAACAACGCGCTACGAACACTGGCAATTGGGGCGAAGAGCATGCTGAGCACATCTTTAGTCTGAGCGCCGGGGCGCAGGGCTGCGCACCGACACATCATCGCCGCCATATGCAGCAACCACACCGCCACCACATTCACTGGGGATGCAGTCACTCTCCAGCCACAGTGACGGGCAGGTGGGATCCGAAGGTCTCTAGCTGTTGCTGGCCATGACGGTATTGACGGCGTCGCTCCGACTACGGACCCTTCGGATCCAGGGCCTTGGAGGCGGCGTCGCCTACGAACGCTCGCCGAAGGGTGCCGGTGTCTCCGCGGAGTTCACCTGCATCGAGCGCTTGGTCGACGGTGAGGGTACCGGCGACGAGGCCGACGACGGTATCGGCCTCGGCCGCCAGAACGGTCTCCGGTCGATGGTCGTCACCGATGCGCGCGCTCGTTCCATCCTCGTCGATACGGAGAACGATGAGCAGGCCCTCCACCTCGAAGCCAACCTCTACAGGCGGTGCTGCCGTTCTCCCATTGAGGATGGCAGGCAGGGCAAGAGTCAGCCATCGTGGCCGGAACTCGTCATCGCCCCGCCCGGTAGCTAGCAGAGGGACGCCCCACCGCCCCAGAGCCTCCATCGGCTCCTTGAGCTCCGCGCCCCATCGCGTCAGTCCATAGAGGACGCCTGCGTCTCCCAGTGCTCGCTCCACGACGCCGGTCTCCTCCATCGTCCGCAGCCGTTCGGCCAGGAGGTTGCTCGCCACGCCCGGCAGGGAGGCTTTCAAGTCGCTGTATCGCAGGGGGCCTGGCAGCAGCTCGCGCACGATCAGGAGGTTCCAACGGTCTCCGACGATGTCGAGCGCGCGTGCCAGCCCGCAGAACTGGCCGTAAGATCGACGTGACGCCCGATTGACATTTTCAACCATGATTGATTATATCAAGTGAACATCATCGTCGCTAGGGGCTGGCCGTGCCCTGGCCATCGGGGAGGTACAGGCATGGAGATCAGCTGGATTGGTGTGCTCCTCGCGTTCGTCGCGGGGATGGTTGTCGCGATGGCCTGGTACTTAAAGGGTGCCATCGCGGACGCCTGGGAGGGGCTCACAGGCATCACGCCGGAGAAGAACAAACCTGTCCGAACGCGGAACCTGATCCTGCTCGCAGTGTCTAACGCCGCGACCACGGTCGGTCTCGCGTTCGCCGTCGGGCTCACATCGGCTGCGACCGGTAACGACTCCGTGTGGATGGCCGTGGTGGTTGGGGTCGTCGCCTGGCTGACACTGTCCGCATCGACCCTTCTTCAGCACAACTCGTTCGAGCAGAAGCCACTGAAGCTGACGACCATCAACACCGGCTATCAGCTGGCACTGTTCCTGGCGATCACGCTGGTGCTGGGACTGTTCTAGGCGTATCGATCCATGACGGGATTGTCACGTCCTAGCGCTGGGCCGCAGAGCATGACTTCGAGCCCAAGTTCGTCGATCGGCGACAAACCACGCAGGCGCAGCCACAAGAATGCGCCGCTCGCTCCCGAAGGCCGCAATCGACTGATTGAACGCTGCCGTACCCACCAAATCGCACACGCCGTGGCAGAGATGGGCATCTCCCGCGCAACTGCATCGAAGTGGGTGAACCGGTACCGTCAGTTCGGCGAGCTCGGCCTGCTTGTCCGCTCGTCTGCGTCAGCCCAGCAGCCGAGAGCGACAGCTGGCGAGACAGTAGCTCGGATCGAGGAGGCTACGGCGCGGGCATAAGTGGTCGGCGTCCCGCATCGCCCTCGAACTGCATGCAGACGGTGTTGCGGTCAGTCGGCGCACAATCACCCGGCACCTGGCCCAGCTCGGCCTGAACCGCCGCCGATTCATCGACCCGAACGGTGAGACGGAGACGAACCGGGAAATCCAGACGATCACCGCGAAGCATCCCGGGTACATGGTGCACCTGGACGTGAAGAAAGTCGGACTGGCTACGGGGGTCTCATCCGACACCGCTTGTCGCCCAGAGCCAGCACCACCCGGCTATGGCTTGGGAGGGTGTCGGCCAGAGTTGACACCGCTTGATCTCGAGCTGTGGACCGGCTCCAGATCGTCTGTCTTGGACGTCGGTGAATCGGTGGTGAGGACAGGCCGGAGCCAGGCAGTGCGGCTGGCCTTACCGTGTCAGTTTTTCGCGCGAGCTCGTAGGTGTTCGGCCGTGTAGGTCCCGCCGTCCGTGATCATCTGGTCTGGTGTGCCCTCGAAGACGACTTGTCCGCCCTCGTGTCCGGCTTCGGGGCCGATGTCGATGATCCAGTCGGCGGCGGCGATGATGTCGAGGTTGTGCTCAATCACGATGAGCGTCGATCCGGCGTCGATGAGCCGGTCAAGCAGCCCGAGGAGCCGAGAGATATCGGCGATGTGCAGTCCTGTGGTCGGCTCGTCCAGGATGATCGTGCGGCCCGAGGTTCCGAGTTCGGTAGCGAGTTTGAGTCGCTGACGTTCGCCGCCGGAGAGGCTGGTGAGGGTCTGTCCGAGGGTGAGGTAGTCGAGCCCGACGTCATGAAGCCGGGACAGGATGCGCCCGATCGCGGGCTGGGTGAAGTAGCCGAGTGCGTCGGTAACGCTCATCTCGAACACGTCGGCGATGCTCTTGCCATCGACCTGATGCTCTTGGGCCTCGGGGGTGAACCGTCGTCCTTCGCAAACTTCGCATCGGGTGATCACGCCTTCCATGAAGGCGAGGTCGGTGTAGATGATGCCGTTGCCCTCACAGGCCGGGCATCCTCCGGTGGAGTTGGGGGTGAACAGCCCGACAGGTGCTCCGGTGGTCTTGGCAAACACATCACGGATCAGGTTGAGCAGGCCGGTGAAGGTGGCCGGATTGGAGCGACGCGATCCACGGATGGGGCGTTGGTCGATGACGATCGCGTCGGGTTCGACGGCGGGGAGGTTGCCGAGAATCAGGCTGGACTTGCCCGATCCGGCGACTCCGGTCACGGCTGTCATCACGCCGCGCGGGACGCGGGTGGAGACGTCCTGGAGGTTGTTGGTGGTGGCATCGTCGATGCTGATCCAGCCGTCGGGTTCACGCCGCGTCCGGGTCGCGCGCCGGTGCTCGCGGAGTCCGTGCCCGGTAGGGGTGTCGGCCTGGGTGAGGCCGTCGTAGTCGCCTTGGTAGACGATCTGGCCGCCGGAGGTTCCGGCTCCGGGGCCGAGGTCGATGATGTGATCGGCGATTGACATGATGTCCGGATCGTGTTCGACCACGAGCACGGTATTGCCGCGGTCACGCAGAGCCTCGAGCATCTGTCCGAGGGTGGCGACGTCGCGGGGGTGCAGGCCCACGGTGGGTTCGTCGAACACGTAGAGCATGTCGGCCAGGGCGCTGCCGAGATGGCGGACCATCTTGATCCGTTGGGCCTCACCTCCCGAGAGGGTGGACGTGGCCCGGTCGAGGCTGAGGTAGCCGAGCCCGAGGGTAATCATCCGTTTCAGGTGGACGGAGAGGTTCGCGACGAGCGGTGCCACGCCGATACCGTCAATCTTGGCGACGCGCTCGGCGAGGTCACTGATCTGCATAGCGTTGAGGTCGGCGATCGACTTGCCGTCGATCAGGCTGGCGCGGGCAGGCGCGGCGAGTCGGGAGCCGTGGCATTCGGGGCAGGGGCCACGCGACACGATCCGCTCGAAGGCCTCTCGCTGCTTGCCTTTGAACGAGTCGGGTTCGCGCTGGAGGTAGATCCGGTTGAACCGGGTGACGAGGCCTTCGTAGGCGGTGCCGACCGCATCCATCCCGGCGGGCGGGGTGTGCTTGGCGGCGGGTGCGTTCAGGAGCAGCTCGCGTTGTTCGGGGGTGTAGTCGCGGATCGCCAAGTCGGGGTCGAAGAACCCGGACTTGGCGTAGGCCTTCCACAGCCAGGTGCCCGGGTTGAACTTGGGGAAAGTAATCGCGCCCTCGTTGAGGGAGCGGTCGTCGTCGACGAGTTCGGATTCCACGACCGAGGCCGCGACGCCGAGCCCCTGACAGTTCGGGCACATGCCGGCGGGGTCGTTGAAGCTGTAGGCGTTGGAATAGCCGGCGGCCGGCTCACCGATGCGGGAGAACAGCAGCCGTAGACGTGCGCCGATGTCGCTGATGGTCCCGACCGTGGAGCGAGGTCCGCCGGAGAGGCGCTGCTGATCCACCACAATAACGGCCGAGAGGTTCTCCAGCAGGTCGACGTCGGGGTGGGCGTAGCTGGGGAGCCTGCCTTGGGCGAAAGCCGAGAATGTCTCGTTGAGCTGGCGCGCTGATTCGGCCGCGATCGTGTCGAACACCAGCGAGGACTTGCCTGATCCGGATACGCCGGTGACGACCACGAGCTGATGCTTGGGGACGTCGACGTCGATGTCTTGGAGTGAGTTCTGACGGGCTCCGCGTACGCGGATCACGTCGTGGGTCGTGGTCGTCATGACAGTCTCCGGTAGGCACGAATGGCGAGGGGGATGAACGCCGCGGTCAGCGCGAGCGGCCAGCCGATGGCGAAGAGCACGGAGTGGTCGGCGACGAAGGTAACCCCGGTGAGGTCGGTGCCCGAGAACAGTTCACGCGCCGCGGATGCGGTCGCCGACAGGGGGTTCCATTCGGCGACGACTCCGAGCCAGGCCGGCATCGTGCGCGGATCGACGAACACAGTCGAGAGGAACGCCACCGGCCAGATCGCAAGCTGGGCGGTCGTGGCCGCCTCTGGCGTGCCGGCCTTCAACCCGATCCAGACGCCGACCCACAGCAGTCCGAACCTCAGCCACAGCAGCAGGACGTAGGCGAGCACAACATCGGCGACGCCCCCTTCGGGACGCCAGCCGAGCAGCAGTCCTGCGGCGGTGACGACCGCGAGTTCCACGGCGGCAGTGAGCATGTCAGCGAAGACCCGTCCCAGCAGCACCGAACCGCGGGAGATGGGCAGGGTGCGAAACCGGTCGGTGACGGTCTTGGCGGCGTCTCCGGTGACAGCGGTGATCGTCGTCTCGATTCCCGATAGCACGGTGAAGGCGAGAATGCCCGGCACGACGAAGACGATGTAGTCGCCTGTGGTGCCGGCGATCGCCCCGCCGAGCAGGCCGCCCATGAGCAGCATGACCAAGACGGGGAACAGCAGTTGGATGCTGAACGTGACCGGCCGCGCCCGCCAGTGCCGCATCGCGCGGCCGGTCAGGATGACGGCCTCGCGCAGAATGCTGCCCGTGGCCGGACCGTGGTGCTCGATCGTCGTGGCGCTCATGCTGCGTCGCCCCCTTGATGCAGATGCAGGTAGACGTCTTCGAGGGAGGGGTCGCGCAGTTCCATCCGCGGCTCTCCCACGAGCGCCTTTAAGTCCGATGGGGTGCCGGTGGCGACCACGGAACCCTCGCGCAGGATCACGACGTCATCGGCCAATTCGTCGGCCTCCTCCAGGTACTGCGTGGTCAACAGGACGGTAGTACCCTCGTCCACCAACGAGCGCACCGTGTTCCAGATCGTGCGACGGGCGATCGGATCGAGGCCCGTAGTCGGCTCATCGATGAGGAGCACGGCGGGACGGGTGATCATCGAGGTCACGAGGTCCAGGCGACGTCGCATGCCACCGGAGAACCCGGATACCTTCTGCCCGCCGTGCTCGCTCAGGCCCGCCTGCTCCAGGAGCGTGGCTGCCCGCGACCGGGCCGCGGTACGTGAGAGCCCGATCAGCCGGGCAAACAGTTCCAGGTTTTCCCTGGCTGAGAGCACCTCGTCGAGGGCGGCATACTGCCCCACGACGCCGATCGATGCCCGTACCCGTGCAGGATCGCGGTCCACGTCCCAGCCATTGACGCTCACAGTGCCGGAGTCCTTTCCCGTCAGCGTCGTCAGAATCCGCACCAGGGTCGTTTTGCCAGCACCGTTGGCTCCCAGCAGTGCGCACACCCGGCCGGAGTCGACGCGCAGATCGACCCGGGTCAACGCGGGTTTGTCCCGCTTCGGGAAGGTCTTGCGCACCGCCTCGACCCGGATCGAGCCAGGTGGGCTCATCTCGACATCCATGCTGCTCCTCTCGTCGCGTTCTACGGTGTAGTATACAACGTAGAGTTCGAGGAGGACAGAGATGGCCAAGCGCACAGGCGTGGACGAGTTCAAGCTGATCGGACTGCTCTGGCGTGACTCGCCGGTGAGCCCACGCAGCGGGATCAGCACCCAAAGCGTCACCACACTGGCAGTCGACCTCGCCGACAGAGAAGGCCTGGACGCCGTGACAATCCGGCGACTGGCCGAGGAGGCAGGGGTCACCGCGATGGCGCTGTATCCACACATCGGTGGCCGTGCCGAACTCGTCGAGCTCATGCTCGATCAAGTCGCCGGCGTGACCTACGAGGCCGTCACGATCCCCGAGGGCGCGGACTGGCGGGAACGCGTCACCGCGCTCGCCGAAGCGAACTGGGCGAGTTGCCAAGCCCATCCCTGGATCACCGACCTCGCTACCGGACGCCCAGTCCCGGGACCAGGGGCCTCAACGAAGTACGAGACCGAGTTGCGCGCCCTGGACGGAATCGGGCTCACCGACATCGAGATGGAGCACACCCTCACCGCCCTGCTCTCGTTGGTGCAGGGAACCGCCCGCGCCACACGCGCCGCCCAAGACTCCAGGCTGCCGGGCGAAGACCACGACACCGACTGGTGGTCGAACATCGAACCGGCCCTGACCAACGCGATCGGCGACCAGACCCGGTTCCCGACCGCCTCGCGCGTCTCCCGCACCCTCGGAGAACAGACCGGCAAAGCCAACGACCCCGAAGGTGCCTACCGGCGTGGTGTCGGCCTGATTCTCGACGGCATCGCAAAATGCCTCGGCACACCAACCTCCGGCAATGGCCGATGACCTCCGGCCCGACCCAAGACGGGCGTGTCCGTGCCGGCGGGTAGGTCCAGGGTCGACCTGTACTCCGCAATCCGGCGCGATGTCCGCGCCGGGATGTCCAACCGCGCCCTGCAGCGCAAGCACGGCGTGGGGTACCGGACAGTGGCTGCCGCGCAGGCCTCGGCGTGGCCGGAGCCACGCAAGCCACAGCCGAAGCGTGGATCGAGGATCGATCCACACCGCGGGGTGATCGATTCCTGGCTGCGAGACGATCTGGATGCTCCGCGCAAGCAGCGTCACACCGCCAAGCGAATCTTCGATCGGCTTCTGGACGAGCACGACGCCCACGAGGTCTCATACGGGATGGTGCGGGACTACGTCGCGACCCGACGCCGGGAGATCCGGATCGAGGCCGGTCGAGAGCCCGCAGCCACGTTCATCCCACAAGAACATCTCCCGGGCAGGGAGGCAGAGGTCGACTTCGGTGATGTGGCCATCCAGCTGCGGGGCGAGCTTGTCACTTGCGCGCTGTTCAGCCTCCGACTCTCCTACTCCGGCAAGGCCGTGCACCGCATCAGTGCCTCTGCGGGACAGGAAGCCTTCTTCGAAGGCCACGCCCACGCCTTCCGCGTCCTCGGCGGGGTGCCGGTCGGGAAGATCCGTTACGACAACCTCAAGGCCGCGGTCGCGAGCGTGATTGGGTTCAGCCGTCAGCGGGTCGAGGCCGACCGCTGGACGGCGTTCCGATCGCACTACGGCATCGAGGCGTTCTACTGCCAACCCGGCATCCAGGGGCCCACGAGAAGGGCGGCGTCGAGGGCCAGATCGGTTGGTTCCGCCGCAACCACCTCGTCCCCATCCCCGAGGTCGACTCCCTCTCCGAGCTCAACAGCTTGGTCGACGAGTGGGACCTGGCAGACGAGACTCGTCGGATCGGGTCCCGGGCCCGCACGGTCGGGGAGCACTTCGTCACCGAGCAGCCACTGCTCGCGCCACTACCTGTCGAGGTGTTCGAGACCGGCCGGTGGTTTACCCCGCGCGTGGATCGGTACGCCCAGGTCACGGTCAGGATGAACAAGTACTCCGTCCCCGCGCGTCTGGTCGGCCGCCAAGCCCGGGTGCTTCTCAATGCCAGCGACCTGATCATCTACGACGGCAAGGCCGAGATCGCCCGCCACGAGCGACTGATGACCAAGGGCGCGACTCGGGTCGACCTGGACCACTACCTCGAGGTCCTCCTCCGCAAACCCGGCGCGCTCCCCGGAGCAACAGCGTTGGAGCAGGCACGGGCATCGGGACGGTTCACCCAGGTGCACGACGCCTGGTGGGCAGCGGCATGCAAGGCCCACGGGGACGCCGATGGCACCCGGGCCCTGATCGAGGTGCTGATGCTGCATCGCCACCTTCCCCACGAGCAGGTCGTCGCCGGGCTCGCAACCGCGCTACGTGCCGGTGCGCTGACCGCGGACGCGGTCGCGTTGGAGGCACGCAAGCACGAGGACACGGCAGATGACGCGGCCCTGGACCACCCAACCGCCCATGTCGGCTCAGAGGCGTACGGCGAAGGCGAGGCCCCTGCCGTGCGATCGCTGACCGAGCGCCGGCTGCGCGCACACCTCCCAGCCGACACTCGCCCACTGCCGAGCGTGGACAAGTACGACCAGCTGCTGCCCAACCGTCGCGAGAACCCGAACGAAGGAGCTGCACCGTGACCACCAAGCGCCGTGGAATGACCGAGGAAGCCGCTGACGCCGCGATCGACCAGGCCTGCCGGATGCTGAGGATGCCCACCATCCGCGGCTCCTTCACCGAGTTCGCCGACCGGGCCGGGCGTGAGCAGATGTCCTACCGCGGGTTCCTCGCCGAATTGCTCCTCGCCGAGTGCGACGACCGCGCCCGCCGCCGGTCCGAGCGGCGGATCAGGGCGGCCAAGTTCCCACGGGAGAAGTCCCTGCCGGCATTCGACTTCGACGCCAACCCGAACATCGACCCCGCCGTGGTGCACACCCTTGCCAAGGGCGAATGGGTCCACAAGGGCCAGCCGCTGTGTCTGATCGGGGACTCCGGCACCGGGAAGTCGCACCTGCTGATCGCCCTTGGCACCGAGGCCGCCATGGCCGGCTACCGCGTCAAATACACCCTGGCGACCCAGCTCGCCAACGAGCTCGTCGAAGCAGCCGACCAGATGACCCTCGCCAAGACCATCGCCCGTTACGGCCGAGTCGACCTGCTGTGCATCGACGAGCTCGGCTACATGCAGCTCGACCGCCGCGGTGCGGAACTCCTCTTCCAGGTCCTCACCGAGCGTGAGGAGAAGGCCTCGGTCGCGATCGCGTCCAACGAGTCCTTCGGCGGCTGGACCAAGACATTCACCGACCCCCGGTTGTGCGCGGCCATCGTCGACCGGCTTACCTTCGGTGGCACCATCCTGGAGACCGGCACCGACTCTTATCGTCTGGCCCAGGCCACCAAGAAGCAGACGAGCTGACCGGAGGTCGTACGCCCGAGCAGTGGTGTCGACGCAGACCTACATCCCCGGCGTGGATCCGGCCCGAGTGGTGTCAGAACTCACCGACAAGCGGTGTCGGACGAAACCGGCGAAGCCATCGGACGCATCTCCGACGGCGGCGGCTAGCGGGCGCACGGCAAAGCCAGCCCCGATGAGATTCACCTGACCGAATGGATGCACACACACTTACAACTGAGCTGGTGCCAACACTCATCACCGGACGCGGTCGAAGCCACTGTCATCGCGCAGTGGACGCCGCCGCTCAATATCGCCCACACCACCGGACCCGCCCGTGCCGCAATCGACACCGCGCGGGCTTTCTACAACGCCAGCACGACACCTGCAGACCAACAACCCAATTGACCGTTTTGAAATGGATTAACGACACGTCCCCAAGTGATACGGATGCACGTTGTCTACCGCGGCAGGGGTCATTGAATCAGCGTTGATACCAACGGGACACCGGTGCAGCCGGCAGCTCCGCGCTCTCGAACCACCGGGTCGGACGACGTGACAGCTCGACCACTGTCTCGGCGCGGGGAACGACCGGCCACGGAGGCACTGTGATGGTGCTCGCGATGTCGTCGTCGGGATGCTCGAAGATCTTTTCGTAGGCGGCAGCGACGATCTCCTGATTGATCTCGTAGGTCTCGACCGCGTCGAGA
Source organism: Rhodococcus sp. NPDC080181 (assembly GCF_040702225.1). Taxonomy (NCBI): domain Bacteria; kingdom Bacillati; phylum Actinomycetota; class Actinomycetes; order Mycobacteriales; family Nocardiaceae; genus Rhodococcus; species Rhodococcus sp. NPDC080181. Next base: position 37,444 of record NZ_JBFBKN010000015.1, on the reverse strand, counting down.
ACGAAGGGGAGCTGCGGCGAGATGCCCGGGCGAAAGAACGCGAGAAGCCGATGACGGTCGATGGGGTAGATCCACACGGCCGCACTGGCGTTACCGGGCTTCACACGGCGATCAGTGGACGGACCTCCGATAACAACGACCGGGTCGTCACTGGTCAACAGAGGCGTTTGAGTGCAGTAGACGGCCCAATTCCGCGTGATCAAGGGAACGATCAGCTTCGTAAAATTTTGCATCATCAGCTGGATTGCCTGAGGCTTGTGGTCTTGGCTGATCAACGATCGGCGGTCCTTCTCGCGCATCTGTGCTGCGGCAACCTCAATCGTCTCGTCATCCAAGCTTTGGCCGGTCGACAAGAGCCATATACGAGCTGCGACCTTCGAGTGTTCGATCGGATCCTGCCGGGATGCATACTCGAGGAGATCGAGCTGTTCCTGGCGAAACGATTGGCCACGGCTCATCTGCGCGGCAACCACCATCGCAAGATCGCGCTTCATCTCGACGTCGGTGACAGGTCCAGGCTCGGCTGCGAGGAGTTCGTCGATCCGAACCTTGGCGAGCTTGTCGAACACCTCCAGTAGGACCTCGACGACCAGCGGGGGTGTCGAGGTCTGGTCGATGTCGTCGGCTTCGAGTCGATAGAATTGCTCTACCCCGCCAACCTTCCTGGGCCCCACGAGCTTCCCGCGACCATCGTCGATCCGAACGGACCGTACCGCGCCTTTTCCGCCGGGGGTCCAACGTCTGATGTAGGACTGAGGGACCACGTGGTGATACTTCGGAGCATTCGGATCATTGGTCAGGTTGGTTGCAATCTCAGCAACTCTTTCGATCCTCGCCCTTAAGCTGTCGTACGACATGACGGCGAGCATAGTTTCGGCGGATCAACAGCACCGAACCCGACATCCCCACGCCTCCGCGGCAACGGCCAGGATGAGTACTCGGTTTGGAGGTAGGTGCGGTCCCCGTAGGTCAAGCTCAGGACCATTTCGATTGCCCGTCGTGCGCTCGATCGGAGATCGGTCGGTTGGACGACGACTTCATCCTGAACGGTCACGCTCCAGCAACAGTGACGGACAGGCGAGAGGTCCGAAGGCCTCTCGATGGACGTAAAATCGCCCGGTCTTCTTCATGCGTGGGCGAAAACAGCACGCGGACAGTGGATTTGCTGTCTGAGCTTCCAGATACCGATCGGAAACGGCAAAGGGTTTCTTCGGCTAGATCGCCAGTGGTGTCCCGCCGACGCGGCGCAACCTAGCCGATGATTCCGGCTCTGGTGCGATCGGCCTGGGGCGTACGACCCCCCGGCTGACGGCGGGGGCTTCGGGTTTCCGGACCACGACGTCCGCGTACTTCGTTTCGTGCTCTGACCAAGGGGAACCGCACTTTGTGGCCTAGGGCGTGTCTCCTAAAGGGTGATGTGGCGCGACCACAGGAAAATCGCATGTAGGAGCGCGCCCGCCCGGTACGTCAGCGCCAATTTGTCGTACCGGGTGGCAAGCCCCCGCCACTGTTTGACGGCATTGAAGGAACGCTCGACTACATTGCGGCCTTTGTATTTCTGCGCATCGAACTTCGGAGGCCGACCACCACCGCTGCCCCGATTACGCCGATGGCCCTGCTGATCGCGAGGTTCGGAGATCACTGCCTCGATCCGCCGCGACCGCAGCAACGCTCGGATTGCACGCGAGGAATACGCCTTGTCACCGAGCACCGCATCCGGGCGAGTACGCGCCGGTACCGACCCCGCCCGCTCGATCCGCAAGTGCGAGAGCAAGATCGGAAACATCGGACTGTCACCCGCCTGCCCGGCACCGATGAGAACGACCAACGGCAGACCGTTCCCATCGGTGAGGTGATGAATCTTCGTGCTCAACCCACCACGAGAGCGACCGATACCGTGATCATCGGGCTCGGCAAGCAGATTCATGTAATTCGACAGATCCCCCTGTGGAACGAGCGAGATTCGTGCCGTGCTGATGTGCTCGGTTGATTGTCGAATCCACCGACACCTGCCCATCCACCCCGCCGCGGGCATCGGCGGCGCTCAACAACGCCGCGAGCACTCGATCCCACGTTCCGTCACCGGCATAGCGGCGGTGTCGTTTCCACACCGTCTGCCACGGACCGAAGTCTGCGGGCAGATCACGCCATGCCACCCCCGCCCGATATCGGTAAGCAATCCCCTCGACCACCAGCCGATTGTTCCGGAACGCCCGACCTCGAAGACCATCGGACGAGGGCAACAACGGTTCGATCAGGCCCCACTGCTCATCGGTGAACATCTGCAATCTCGACACGAGAAACATTCTCGAGCACAACCACACTCACATCTAGGAGACACGCCCACATCGGACCCTCTTAGAATTGGGGTCTACTGAAATGAGTCCGACCAGCATGAGCAGATCTCGGCGGTCCTTCTCACCCGAGTTCAAGGACGAACTGTGTCGGGGGGGGTGTCCCTATGGTTTCTGTCAAGCTGCGTGAACTGCGGGCGGTTGGTAAAGGGTCTTGTTCTTGAGCATGGCGAACAGGACGTCACATCGGCGTCGAGCGAGACAAATGAGGGCCGCGTTGTGCTTCTTACCTTCCGCTCGTTTGCGGTCGTAGTAGGTACGACTGGTGGGGTCGTGCAGCGCGGCGAAGGCCGAAAGGAACAACGCTCGTTCGAGCTTGCGGTTACCCGACCTCGCTGGATGCTCACCTCGGATCGAGGTTCCGGATCGGTGGGTCACGGGTGCGATGCCGGCGTACGCGGCTAGGTGTCCTGCTGATTTGAATGCCGAACCGTCACCGACCTCGAGCAGGATTCGTGCTGCTGCCGGTGATTCCGACGCGTGGCATCGAGATCAGGACCGAGGAAAGAGGGTGGGCATCAAGCATCCTCTCTACGTCCATGCCGATTGCTTTCCGTTGCTGCAGTGTCTCTTTGAGCGAGTCTGCCAGCTTGGGAAGCACAGTCTCGGCGGCCGCAGACCCGGGGACCACTACGGTCTGAGACTCCAGTGCGGCGGAGATTTCTACAACTGGTCGTGCGCCCATGAGTGGCGCGTTCTTCGCGGGGGTCGGGGAGCAGATTCTCGAAATCCGGCGCTAAGGATTTACGGCAGATAGTAGCGTACTATCTGCCGTAACTCGTGAGTCGTCCTGCCGCGATGGTCGTTCCGGAGATGGGCGACTCCGGAAACTATCTGCCGTAGTGCTGAAGGGCGGTCGGGGTGGGATCGGTGAGCTCGCTACCGGCGCGGGCCGCCGGGATCCGGCTGGCGGACGCGACGCGGACCTTTCTGGGCACGATCGCGGCGGTGAACACCCGCCGCGCCTACGCCTCGGCGTTGGATCGGATGGTGCGCGACTTCGGCGCGGACGGCGATGTCGGGTTGTTGAACCCGGATCGGGTGTCGGGGTGGTTCGACTACGTGTGGGGCGACAAGGCCCCCAAGACCTACAACCTCCGGCTGACCGCGGTGTCGGCGGCGTGCGCCTACTGACGCGATCAACAGTGGCTGACCGGCGATCCGGTGTCGCGCCTGCGGGCGCGGCCGAGTGCGCCGGACAACAGCAAGGCGATGACCGCCGCCGAGGTTGCGGAGCTGCTGGGCATGGACGCGGCCCTGCGCGAGCGGGTGTTCTGGTCGATGCTGTATGAGTCCGCCGCGCGGGCGGAGGAGATCCTGAATCTCGACATCGAGGACCTGGACACCGTGAACCGATGCGCCACGGTCACCCGCAAGGGCGGCGCCCGCGAGGTGATCTATTGGCAGACCGGCACCGCACGGCCGCTGCCCCGGCTGATCGCCGGACGGAAGTCCGGGCCGCTGTTCCTGACCGACCGCAAAGCCAAGCCGTCGGTCGCCAAGACCGACACCGACAACTCGACCGGCCGCGCCCGACTTTCCTACCGCCGCGCCGCGACGCTCCTCGAGGAGCACACCGAAGGGATGCGACGCGGACCGTTCACGCTGCACCAGCTGCGGCACTCGCGACTGACCCACGCCGCAGAGAAGGGCGCTTCCACGCCGATGCTGATGGCGTTGAGCGGACACACCTCGGTGCGCAGCCTGGTCAAATACGCGAAGGTCTCCGCCGAGGCGCTGGGGCGCTGGCAGGCCGAGACCGATCCCGCTGCGCGGCGGCGCTCCCGCTGAATCTCTCAGTAGCTGACGGTGACGAGTTCCGGCGCGTGTCTGCGTATCTTGTTCAGCACCTTGACTGTTCGGCCCGAGCGCATCTGCTCGAGGGGGGCCGAAAGAGACCAATCAAGTGCGGCACCGTCGATGGGTGTGGTCTTCCGCGTCCGGGAACTCATAGCCGCTGCCGGGCGTGCGTGGTCGTGGTGTTTGTCGGATCCGGCGGGGGCACGGCCGAGAGTAGGGCCGTGAGGTCGCGCGAGACCTCGCCGGGGTTGGAACAGCCGTGGGAGATGAGCGCGCGGGAGCGCGGCTTCGGTCAGGCCGTATCGGATATGGACGGCGTCGTGGTTCCCGGGAACTCGAATGTGCCGGAGTCGTCCGTCGGTCTACGTGCGTTGCGCGGAGTCGTCCCGAATCTCACTGCGGAGAACGTGTTTGAGGATCTTGCCGGAAGGGTTGCGCGGGATGTCACGGACGATCAGATCGCGCGGCAGTTTGTAGTCCGCGACGTATTCGGCGGCGTACGTCCGCAGCTCCTCGAGGGTCACCTCGCGACCGGGAACCGGGGTCACGATCGCGACGATGGTCTCCCCGAATGTGGCGTGGTCCAGGCCGACGACGGCAACGTCCTGGACGTCGGGGTGCCCCGCGAGGGCGTTCTCGACCTCGATCGAGTAGACGTTGCGGCCGCCGGTGATGATCATGTCCTTGAGCCGGTCGACGATCGTGATGAAACCGTCGGCGTCGCGGACGGCGAGGTCCCCGGTGTGCAGCCACCCGTCTCGGATGGTCTCGGCGGTGGCCTCGGGCTTGTTCCAGTAGCCCTTCATGATGGTCTCGCCGCGCAGGATGATCTCGCCGGTCATCCCCGTCGGGACATCGTTGCCATCCGGATCGACCAGCCGGAACTCGGCATTCGTGATCGGCCAGCGTCCCGTCGCATCGGGACGGACGGCGACCTCGTCAGGCGTGGAGTAGATGCCGGTGGGGCCACCCTCGGTCGGCCCGCACAGCTGGAAGAAGCCGACGTCCGGGAAGGTCGTCACGAGTTTCGCGACCGCAGTCGGCGGCATCGGTGCCGCCCCGAAGAAGCCGAGCCGCCAGTGCGAGAGGTCGCGCCGCTCGAGGTCGGGGACCGTCAACATCATCTGATACATGGTGGGAACACCGAGGAAGACGGTGATCCGGTATCGCTCGAGGGCGTCGAGGACGGCGGCGGGCTCGAATGCCGGCAACACGACGTGGGTGGTGCCCATCGAGAAGCCGCTGAGCACGAACAGCACCAGTTCGGCGCAGTGGTACATCGGTGCCACGTGCAGGTTCCGGTCGAAGGAGTTGACGCCGAGCGAGGACACCGCGTGGCCGACCCACAGCAGCCGGTGGTGATCGAACAGCGCACCCTTCGGTTTCCCGGTGGTGCCGGAGGTGTAGATGATCATGCAGTCGTCGTCCTCGCGCACCTCGACCTGTGGGTCGCTGTCCGGCATGGAGGACGCCAGCTGGACGAAATCGTCGAAGCCGTCCGCGCCGTCCAGCGAAAGCGCCGGGGCAGCGGGCGCCTGCTCCAGCTTGGCCAGGTCCCGCACCGCCGCGACGGTGTCCCCACCGAACAGCAGCACCGACGCGCCGGAGTCCTCGAGCAGATACGCCAGCTCCCGGGCCGTGGACCGCGGGTTGAACGGGGAGACGATCGCGCCGACCTTGAACGCGCCGTACAGCGCGAGGAGGAAGCGGTCGGAGTTCGGCGACAGCACCGCCACGCGGTCGCCCTTCTGCACGCCGAGGGACAGCAGCGCGTTGGCGTACTGGTTGATTTCCCGGTCGAGCTGCCCGTAGCTGCGCTCGACGCCCTCGAAGATCAGCGCGGGCCGGTCCGGGTGGCGGCGTGCGTTCAATGTCAGTTGTCCACCAAGGGTTGCCATGATTCTCCTATGATCGGCGGGTGGTCTGCTAAGCAAATGTGGGGGGACGTTTGGTGAGGACGGCGTCGGCGCCCTCGGCGAAATCCGGTGTGCCGATGAGTTCGATCTGTCCGGCTCGTTCACGCTCGAGGGCGTGGTCGAGGTGGCCCAGGGTGGACGCGGCGAGCGCCCGTCTGGTCAGTTCGAGGGCGCGCCGCGGCCCGGCTCCCAGCGTGCCGGCGACGGCCTCGACATGGGCCGCGAGCTGGTCATCCGGCAGGATCCGGGCCACCAAGCCGGTCTGGGCGGCGTCGGTGGCGGAAAGCCGCTGCCCGAGCAGCGCTAATTCTGTAGCCCGCGCCCGGCCGATCGCCGCGGCGACGAGCGCGGTCGCGCCGCCGTCGGGCATCAGCCCGATGCTGGTGAACGACAACAGGAAATACGCGCTTTCGGCGGCGTAGGTGAGGTCTGCGGCGCAGGCGAGCGCCACTCCGTACCCGACCGCGGGGCCGTTGACGGCGGCGATGACGGGGACCGGCGCGGAGACGATGCCGCGGATCACCCGGTTCGCGGCGTCCATCACCACCTCGGGTTCCTCGCCCGTCACCGCGGTCAGATCCGCTCCCGTGCAGAAGGCTCTTCCCGCGCCGGTGAGCACGATCGCGCGGGCACCGGTCGCTTCCGCCCCGCTGATCGCGGTGTCGAGTGCGACCAGGTCGTCGACGCCGAGGGCGTTCATGCGGCCGGGCCGGTCGATCGTGATGTGAAGCAGGCGGCCGGTGCGGACGGTCCGGATAGCGGTCGGGGTCATCGGATCAGCCGAGCCGCTCGATGATGGTGACGTTGGCTTGTCCGCCGCCCTCGCACATGGTCTGCAACCCGTAGCGTCCGCCGGAGCGTTCGAGTTCGTGCAGCATGGTGGTCATCAGCCGGGTGCCGGTGGCGCCGATCGGGTGGCCGAGAGCGATGGCGCCGCCGTTGGGGTTCACCCGCTCCGGGTCGGCGCCGGTCTCCTGCAACCACGCCATCACGACCGGGGCGAACGCCTCGTTGACCTCGAACACGTCGAAGTCGTCGATGCGCATGCCGGTCCGCTCGAGTGCCCGTTCGGTGGCGGGGATCGGTGCGGCGAGCATCATGACCGGATCGGCGCCGAGCACGGTCAGGTGATGGATCCGGGCCCGCGGAGCCAGGTCGTGGCGGCGTACCGCCTCGGCGGAGGCGATGAGCATGCCCGAGGCGCCGTCGGAGATCTGGCTGGCGACCGCGGCGCTCAAGCGCCCCCCCGGCGTGAGGCTCGGCAGGGCGGCCATCTTCTCCGGTGTGGTGTCGGCGCGCGGTCCTTCGTCGGTCGTCATCTGCTGGTAGGGGAGGATCTCGGCGGCGAAGCGTCCGCCGGCGATCGCCTGCAGCGCCCGGCGGTGGCTTTCCAGGGCGTACTGCTCCATCGCCTCCCGGTCGATTCCCCACTTTTCGGCGATCATCTCGGCGCCGCGGAACTGCGAGATCGTCTCGTCCCCGTAGCGGGCCCGCCACCTCGTCGAGCCCGAGTAGGGGTCGCGCACGCCGAACGCCTCGCCCGCGGTGACCGACGACATCAGTGGGATCTGGCTCATGTTCTGCACCCCGCCCGCGACGATGAGGTCGGCGGTGCCGCTCATCACGGCCTGCGCGGCGAAATGTACAGCCTGTTGCGAGGATCCGCACTGGCGGTCGATGGTCACGCCGGGCACTGTCTCGGGCAGGCCCGCAGCGAGGGCCGCGGTGCGGGCGATATCGCCCGCCTGCGGACCGATGTTGTCCAGGCAGCCGAGGATCACGTCGTCGACCGACGCGGGGTCGACACCGTTGCGTTCGACGAGTGCGCCGATCACATGGGCCGCGAGGTCGACCGGGTGTGCGGCGGCCAGTGCGCCGCGGCGGCGGCCTACCGGGGTGCGTGCCGCGTCGATGATGTATGCCTCTGGCATTGATGTCTCCGAATCGTCGTCTCAGGTGGTCGATGGTTGACGTGTGCGCGAGTGCAGGTAGGCGTCGAGCAGGACGGTCAGCACGACGCGGCCTTCGCTGTCGACCACGGTGCTCTCGGTGGTGACGAGGGCGCGTGCCCGGTCGTCGAACTGGATGTCGTCGATGACGACGGTGCCGGTCAGCACGTCTCCTGGACGCACGGGACGGCGGAACCGCAGATCTCGGATGCCGCGCCCGGCAATGGCCGCCCAGCTGTGCCCCACTGCGTCGAATGTCAGCCGTTGCAGGATCGCCAACGTGTGGATTCCACTGGCGATCAGGCCACCGAACTGGCCGTCCTGCGCCGCCGCCCGGTCGATGTGAAACCACTGGGGATCCCAGTGGGTGGCGAAGTCGACGAGTTCGGCCTCGGTCACCGTGTGTGAGCCCAAGTCGAAACGCTGGCCGATGCCCAGGTCCTCGGCGTATACAAGGCGTGTGTGCTCATGGTGCGATCCCACCTGCACGCCGACGGGTTTCACCGCGGCGCCATGCGGATCGCGCCGTCGAGGCGGATGGTTTCGCCGTTGAGCATCGGGTTGGTCACGATCGCCTCGACCAGCTGCGCGTACTCGGCGGGGTCGCCGAGCCGGTTCGGGTGCGGCACCTGCTGTCCCAGCGAAATCTGAGCCGCCTCGGGCAGCGTGCCCAGCAGCGGGGTCTTGAACAGGCCGGGCGCGATGGTGTTCACCCGGATCAGCAGCGACGCCAGGTCGCGGGCGATCGGCAGGGTGGCGCCGACGATCCCGCCCTTCGATGCCGAGTACGCGGCCTGTCCGATCTGCCCGTCGAAGGCCGCGACCGAGGCGGTGTTGACGATCACGCCGCGCTCGCCGTCGACGGGCTCGTTCTGCGACATCGCGTGCGCGGCGAGGCGGATGACGTTGAAGGTTCCGGTCAGGTTGACCTTGACGATCTTCTCGAATTCGGCCAGCGGGAACGGTCCGTTCTTACCGACGGTCTTGACGGCGTTGCCGATGCCGGCGCAGTTCACGGTGATTCGCAGTGAGGACTCCGCGTTGGCGCGCTCGACCGCCTCGGTGACCGCGGCCTCGTCGGTGACATCCGCCGGAGCGAATTCCACGGTGTCGCCGAGAGCAGCCAGCGCATCCGTGTTCGCGGTGGGCAGGTCGACGGCGATTACCCGGGCGCCCGACTTGGCGAGGGCGGTGACGGTGGCCAGTCCGAGGCCCGAGGCTCCGCCGGTGACGAGTGCGTTGGTTCCGGTGATATGCATGAATACTCCTGACGAAATAGGTTGAGAACATCGGGTTTTTGACAAAGTGAGGTGTGACTGACGCAGTGGTGTCACTGCGCGAAGGTCAACCTCATAAGGCGCGGCCGATGAGTTCCTTCATGATCTCGTTGGTGCCGCCGTAGATCTTCTGCACGCGGGAAGCGGCGTACATCTGCGCGATCGGGTACTCCATCATGTAGCCGTAGCCACCGAAGACCTGCAGGCAGCGGTCGACGATCTCGCACTGCTTGTCGCTGCCCCACAGCTTGGCCATCGACGCGGTCGCCGCGTCGAGGGTGCCGTCGAGGTGACGCTGGATGCAGTGGTCCATCAGGGTCTTGCCGGCCAGCACGTCGGTCTTGCACTCGGCGAGTACGAACTTCGTGTTCTGGAAGTTCAGGATCGGCTTGCCGAAGGCGTGACGTTCCTTGGCGTACCTGATGCTCTCCGCCACCGCGGCCTCGGCCACCGCGACACCGCCGACACCGAGGATCAGCCGCTCACGCTGCAGCTGACCCATCAGCTGGTAGAAGCCCTGCCCCTCGACGCCGCCGAGCAGATTCGCTGCCGGCACCCGCATGTCGGTGAACGACAACTCGCGGGTGTCCTGGCCGTGCTGGCCGATCTTGTCCAGCACCCGCCCACGCTCGAACCCCGGAAGATTCTCCGTCTCCGCGACGAGCAGCGAGATACCCTTGGAACCTTGGCTCGGGTCCGTTTTGGCGACGATGACGAGCAGGTCGCAGTGCGACGCGTTCGAGATGAACGTCTTCGAGCCGTTGATCACGTAGTGGCCGCCGTCGCGAACCGCGGTGGTCCGTACGGCCTGCAGGTCCGAGCCGGTGCCGGGTTCGGTCATCGCAATGGCGAGGACGCTCTCACCGCTCGCACATTTCGATAGCCAGCGCTTCTTCTGGTCCTCGGTGGCATAGGCGGCGATGTAGTGCGCGACGATCGTCGAGTGCACGGCGAAGCCGAACGCGGTGTCGTGGGCGTAGGCGATCTCCTGCTGCACGATCGCCTCGTGGCCGAAGTTGCCGCCCCCGCCGCCGTATTCTTCGGCGATGTCGAGGCACAGCAGTCCCGCGGCGCCGGCCTTGGTCCAGAACTCGCGGTCGACCTGGTGCTGCGCGGCCCAACGGTCCTGGTTCGGGGTGGCTTCCTTGCGGAAGAACTCGGCGGCGTGCTTACGCAGCAGCGCCTGATCGTCGGTCTCCCACGGGGAGCGGTAATCGGGGAACAGCTCGCTCATGATCGGTCCTACTTTCCGGTGAATTCGGGGGCGCGCTTGGCGAGGAACGCGGCCTGGCCCTCGCGGCTGTCGGCGGAATGGATGGCAACGTGAAAGTTGCGCTTCTCGTGCTCGAGTCCTTGCGCCAGAGAGGTTTCCAGGGCCTGGAGGGCGGCATCCTTGGCCAGCGCCACCGCGAGCGGTGAGTTGGCGGCGATCCGCTGCGCCATGGCGACCGCCGCTTCGAGGGCGGTGCCGTCCGGGACGGTCTCGGCGACGATGCCGGCCGCGCACGCCCGCTGTGCGGACAGGAAGTCGCCGGTGAGCAGTAGGGCCATCGCCTTGGACTTGCCGACGGCCTGAATCAGGCGCTGGGTTCCGCCGCCGCCCGGGATCACGCCGAGCTTCACCTCCGGGACACCGAACTTGGCGGATTCGCCGGCGATGACGATGTCGCAGGCAAGCGCCAACTCGCAGCCGCCGCCGAGTGCGAGGCCCTCGACCGCAGCGAGGACCGGCTTCGGGAATCGGCCCAGGTCGGCCCAGATGGTGCCGCCCAGCGCGGCTCGATCGCCGAGCAGCGACTGGTCGCGAATGGCGTCGAAATTGGTGATGTCGGCTCCGGCGCAGAAGATCCCGCCGGCGCCGGTGAGCACGATGGCACGGATCTCGTCGTCGTGCCGAGCCGCGACGAGCTCGGTGTTCAAGGCGGTGAGCACCGCCTCGTTCAGACTGTTGCGAGCCTTGGGCCGGTTGATCTCCAGGATCAGGAGGTGGCTGTCGCGGGCCGTGCGTAGCGGGGCGTTGTCGGGGTTCATCGGACGTCCTCGTAGACGTTGGTGTGCGCGGCGCGCATGGCCTTCTTGTCGAGCTTGCCGACGCTGGTGCGGGGCAGCTGGTCCAGATACAGGACGGTCTCGGGCAATTGCCATTTGGCGAATGCATCGGCGAGCAATTCGTGGATCTCCGACAGTGGAAGTTCCTGCCCGTCGGTCGTCACGACGAGTGCTACTGGACGCTCCTGCCACTTCGGGTGCGGGACGCCGATGACGGCCGCCTCGGCGATCTTCGGATGGGCAACGAGTGCGTTCTCCATGTCGATGGAGGAAATCCATTCGCCACCCGACTTGACCACGTCCTTGATCCGGTCGGTGATCTTCAAGTAACCATTCGGGTCGATGGTCCCGACATCGCCGCTACGCCAATACCCGTCGAGGAACTTGTCGGCGTCGTCGTCGAGCTTGTGATAGCGCTCGATGATCCACGGTCCGCGCAGCAGCACTTCACCCTGACTCGTGCCGTCGTGCGGGAGATCGTTGCCTTCCGCGTCGACGATCCGGATGTCGATGCCGTTGACCGGCAAACCCTGCTTACGCTTGAGATCCCACTTCTCCTCGTCCGAGATCACACCGCGCAGCGAGGGCTTCAGTCCCCGGTTCACCGCGACCAGAGGGGTGGTCTCGGTGGCGCCGTAGGCGTGGATGACGTCGGCTCCAGTGATGTCGTGGAAGTCGCGCATCAGCGACAGCGGCGGCTCGGTGGCACCGGACAGCAGCCGCGCGCGGGAGAAGTCCGGTGCGACCGCAAGCGTCTTGATGTAGTTCATCATGGGCTGGAAGATCGCCGGCGCACCGTTTGCGACGGTGACTTGCTCCGCGATCATCGCGTCCACGAGGACGGATGTGTCCTCGGCGATGTAGCGACCGGGCAGCACGATTTTTGCGGCACTGTAGGCGGCCGCCTGGGGTAGGCCCCAGCCCTGGCCGTGGAACATCGGCGTGATGAGCATGACGGCATCGTCGCTGCTCATCCCGAGTCCGGCGACCTCGGCGAGGGTGTGCAGGTAGATGCCGCGATGCGAGTAGTAGATGCCCTTGGGCCTGCCGGTGGTGCCGGTGGTGTAACACGCGCTGTAGGAGGAGGTTTCGTCGATGACCGGCCAGTCGATCTCCGGGCCGGCGTCCGCGAGCAGGTCCTCCCAGTGCACCGCGTGCGGGAGCGTGGTGGTGATGTCGGCCAGCGGCTTATCGGTCATCACCACCCACGTCTTCACGTTCGGCGTATGCGGTGCCAGCGCCTCGGCAACCGGAAGCAGCGACTCGTCGATGAGGACCACCGATGCATCACTGTGTCCGGTGACGTAAGCGAGATCCTCTGGCGCCAAACGCAGGTTCATCTGCAACATCACGGCAGCGAGGCCGGGAATCGCCCAGTACAGCTCGTAGTGCCGCTTGCTGTTCCAGTCGAGGATCCCGACCACATCGCCCGGCCCGACGCCGATCGAGCGAAGTGCATTGGCACTTCGTTGGATTCGCGCGTAGGCATCGGCGTAGGTGTACCGGTCCCAGCCGCCGTCCGCGGTGCGGTACACGATCTCCTGCTCGGGATAGGTGCGCGCGGCGTGCCGGATGATGGTGGTGGTGTTGAGTTGATAGTGGTCGCCGTGGGTGGAGGGCAGGCCCCTCACGATCTCGTGGCTCATGACGTCCTCAGATGCGTTCGATGATGGTGGCGTTCGCGGTGCCGGTGGCCTCGCAGACGGTCTGCAAGCCGAACCTCTTGCCGGAGCGTTCGAGTTCGCAGAGCAGGTCGGTGAGCATCCGGGCTCCGGTCGAGCCCAGCGGGTGGCCGAGGGCGACGGAGCCGCCGTTGACGTTCAGCTTGTCGTCCGGGACGCCGAATTCCCGTTGGAAGATCAGCGGCACACCGGCGAAGGCCTCGTTGACCTCGAACAGGTCGATCTCCTCGACGGCCAACCCGCTTCGGCCGAGCGCCTTGTGGGCGGCGTCGAGGATCGCGGTGAACTGGATGATCGGGTCGGCGGCGGCGACCGACAGCGCGCGGAACCGGGCGCGTGGGATGAGGCCGTTGCGCTCGGCGTACTCGCGGTCGGCGATCAGCAGCGCGGCCGCGCCGTCGCTGATCTGCGAGGAGTTGGCCGCCGTGGTCCGCCCGTCGGCGCCGAACACGGCTTTCAGGCTCGCCATCTTGGCGGGGTCGATGTGCTCGCGGATGCCCTCGTCCGAGTCGATGACCGGACCGGTCGGGTCGTCGGGGTCGGCGGTGATCGGCACCATCTGGTCGCGGAACTTCCCGGCCCGCGTCGCGGCGTGCGCCCGCTCGTGGCTGCGAGCGCTGAACGCGTCCAACGCCGCTCGGCTCAGGTCGAACCTCTCGTTCATCAGCTCCGACGACGGGCCCTGCGCCATCAGCCCACCGTCGTAGCGGTCGAGTTCGCGCGGGCTGTACTGCGGGCCGAGCGGCGCGCCGGGCAGGAACGCCGGAGGCATCGGCACCCGTGACATCGACTCGACGCCGCAGGCGATCACCAGGTCGTGGGAACCCGCCATCACCGCCTGGGCGGCGAAGCTGACCGCCTGCTGCCCTGAACCGCACTGGCGGTCGATCGTCACCGCGGGGACCGACTCGGGCAGCCCGGCGGCGAGCACCGCGTGGCGGCCGAGATTGCCCGACTGGACATCGTGCTGGATGACGCAGCCGGTGATGACGTCCTCGATCGCGGCGGGGTCGACGCCGGCGCGGGCCACAAGCTCCCGCAGCGTCTGCCCGAGCAGGTCCACCGGATGCCATGCGCTGAGGATCCCTCCGCGACGGCCGACCGGGGTCCGGACCGCGCCGACGATAACGGCCTCGCGAACACTCATGACAAAGCTCCTTGTGCTGAATTACGGGGTGCCGAATCGCGGATTCCGATCAGGGGAATGTCGAGGCGCTTCGCGACCTCCTCCCATTCGCGCGTCGGCTTGGAAAGAAACGTCTGCTCGAGCTCCTCCTGGGTGCCCTCGACACCGAGACCGGCGCGGGCGCGCTCCCAGAAGTGCGGCTCGAGCGCGGCCAGCGCGACGTGGCCGTCGGAGCTGGAGTAGATCCGGTAACCGGGATGCGCCCCGCCGAGCGGCGCGCCCGCTCCCATCAGACCGTGCCGAACTGCGGCGCCGGCGTCGGCGGCCGCCTGTTCGAGGACGACCCGCTCGCGGTGTCCCACGCCGGACTCCGCGGCCACGCGCAGGGCGAGCAGGGCCGCGGACACGGCGCGCTCGGCGCCGAGCAGGTCGGCCACCGGGACGGTCGGCATCGTCGGCGGCTGGAGAGTGCCGTGCAGGGCCTGGTACGTCAGGTCATGGCCGGGCTGCTCCGCCGCGATCCCGTCGTGCCCGACGATCTCGATATGCGACAGGTGCGGATTCGCCGCGGTCAACTCGTCCAGGCCGAGCTTGACCAGCGCCGAGGGGCGCATGGCGGTGAGCATCAGGTCGGCACGCGACAGCTCGCGCGCCGCCACCGCCCGATCAGCGGGGTCCTTGAGGTCGAGGGTCACGACCCGCTGGCCCACAGTGAGCTCGTCGTACCACGTCGGCGCCACGGCCCGCAGCGGGTCGCCGGCCGGCGGTTCGATCTTGGTGACGGTGGCGCCCAGCGCCCGTAGCCGCGCGGCGGCGAGCGGGCCCGGCAGATTGATCGCGAGCGACACCACCTGCACGCCCTGCAGCGAACTCGACTGCGACATCATCAACCCCTTTTTGACTATACTGATGTATAGCCATTAATGCGCATGTACTGTCTAATGTCAAGGGTGTATGCTTTTTTCTCTGATAGGAGGCAATTTCTGTGACCGACCCCCGCGCCAGTGACGAGGACCTCACCGCGAAGGCCCGCATTCGCAACGCCGCGCTCGACCTCTACGCCGAGCGCGGCGAGGATCGCGTCTCGATGCGCGCCGTCGCCGCCGCCGCCGGGGTCGCCGTGGGATTGGTGCAGCACCACTTCAAGACCAAGGACGGGCTACGCGTCGCCGTCGAGCAACTGGTCGTCGACTATTACGCTCTGGCGATCGCCTCTGTGCCGGACGAGGGCGCCCCAGCGCAGGTCGCCGCCGCTCGAGACGAGGCGGTGCGGCACATGCTCGCGACGCATCCGACGGTGGTGAACTACATCCGGCGCGCTGTGCTCGATCCGCAGGGAAAGAGCGAGTTACTCGAGCGGCTGACCGACCTGAGTCGCAGAGAGATCTCCAAACTCCGCTATTCGGGCAAGACCTCGACACGGCGATCCGAGTCCTCACAGGTCATCGGGCTGATGGTTCGTCAGCTGGGGCAGCTGCTCATGCAGCCGATGATCGATGACATGTGTGACTTCCTCGACCGGACGGGCGTGCCGCACAGCGACAAACTGACGCTCTCCGTGACCGTAATCTAGCGGTAGTTTGTTGGGTCAGGTCGGAGGTAGAGGTGCAGGCCGTGGCCTGTTTCGCGGCTCAGGAGAGACTTCCGCCGACATGCGTCGTCAGGTCCTGAGCGGTCATCCGCCACCCTTCGACTCGCGCTACTCGTCGTCGTCGGCGTCCGGGTCGCGCAGCGGTCGGTGAACTCCGCTGGGGTCGGGCAGGTGGAAGCTGTAGTGCCCGTCGATGCCGATGTGGGCGCGCACGAACGCCGACAATCGCTCGACATCGGTGTCGAGCACCGGGTATCCGCCGGCTCGCAGCGCGGCGAGGGCGCGGTTCTCGTAGACGGTGTTCCACACGACGACGCAATTGAGCACCAATCCCAGCGCCGAGAGCTGGTCTTCCATGCCCTCGTAGTAGGCGCGGGTCATCTCGCCCTTGCGGCCGTGATAGATCGTGCGCGCCAGGTCGTGACGACCCTCGACGAGATTGGACTGGGCCTTGCCCTCGCGCCGGTAAGGTTCGTCGTCGGCCAGGCGCAGGATGTGCAGGGTCTTGAAGATCCGCCCGAAATGGGCGATGGCCTGGCCCAACGCGGTCGGCTGCCCGTCGCGGGAGATCATCCTGGTGACCTCGTGCGCCGACACCTCACCGGAGTGGATCGACACCGCGATCCGGCACATGTCCTCCCAGTGCGCGGCGATCTTGGCGGTGTCGATCACCCCGCGCGCCGCCTTGTCCAGCGGCCCGTAGTCGGCTCGGGCGTCGATGCGCCACAACCGCTGATCGGGCAGGTTCGCCAGCTGCGGCCGGTACTGGCGGCCGATCAGATGCAGCAGTCCGAACACGATGTCGGAATACGACCCGGTGTCGGTGATGATGACCTCCGGAATCCGCCCGCCGTGCTGGGACACGATCACGTCGATGGTGTGCAGCGAATCGCGAGGTGTTCCGCGCAGCACCTTGCCTGCCAGCCCGGCGGACTGGTCGTTGAGCATGTTCAACCAGGTGATGCCCAGTTTCCGGCCGAAGTACTTCGGGTTCGGGCGGGCGTTATGGGTGCGCACGGGCACCACGAACCGCATCCCGTCCACCGAGGCGACCAGCCCGCCGCCCCACGCTTGGGCCAGGGGGATGTCGGCCTGGGCGTCGACCAGCACGGCGTTGGCCGCCTCGATGGTCTCGGCCCGCACGTAGCACTGGTCGACGTGCAGCAGCCGATCCCTGGTCAGGGCGTCGACACCAGGCGTTGTCACCGGTTTGAACCCGACGTTCATCGCATAGGAACAGAGCACGGCCGCCACCGACAAGCCGAGGTCGGCGACGCGGGCCTCGTTGCCCGAGGTGTGGGTGAACGCCTCGGTGAAACCGGGATGCCAGCTCATCACCTCCGTGACCAGTTCCGGCAGGTCCACACGCGGGATCATCGCCTCCACCCGGCGGCGCAGGTCGACCAGCGACGCGGGCTCGGCCTTGGCGTCCAGCGCGGCGACGTGCAGTTTGCCGTCGGCGTCGATGCTGGCTGGGGTGTCCTCGCCCAGCCGTGCGGCCAACTCCCGATAAGCGGTCTCCAACGCCGTCGCGTGATCGGTCAGCAGCTGCGTCGGCGCGGCGGGCAGGCCCAGCGCGTTCATGCCGGCGTCACGCGCAGCCTCCCAGGCTTCGCCTGCCAGCAGGTGCGCCCGCGGGTCGCGCCACCGCGACGAACGCACCGCGAAGATGCTGCGGTGCTTGAGGTGTCGGTGGAACTGTTCCAACACGCAGATCGTGTAGGAGTTCCGGTCGACGGTGCCCTCCGGTCGGCCCGGCGTGTAGATCAAGCGCTTCCACGCGCCGACGATCAAGTCGTGGTCGACCTTGCGGGCGTCCAGCAGGTTTGCCGGGATCTTGCCCGACGACCTGGATGTCAGCAGCTCGGCGAGGGTCTTCATTGCCGCCAGGACGGCGGCGCCGTCACTGGTCGCGCCGAACTCGATCGTGTCCATCAGCATCGACAGGAACGGGCGGACCGTGGCGAACTTGCCGGCCAACTCGATCAACCGCTGCCCATCCAGCTCCGCGTCGTCGGCGGGCACCAGCTCGTCGACCGCCTGGACCGCGTGCCGCAACTCGGCCCGGGTGACGGTCTTCTCGATCATGTCCAACACCACGCCCAGCCCGACGTCCTGGTTGACCTCGACCATCTCCAGCAGCACCTTCACCGCTGCCGCGAGCTTGCCTGCGTTGCGTGACACCCTCGGATAGCGACGCAGCTTCTCCTCGCGAGACTCCCGCTCGGCCTTGGACAGAAGCTTCGTCGTCATCAACATGTCGAAGGTCTCCAACACGTCGTCGACCGCCCGCGCGCTCAACACAACGACCGTCGCGGCCAGCACCGCCAAGCGCTGCTCACGCGTGGGCAGCCGCCGCAGCGCGGCGGCCTTGCTCGCCAACCCGTAGGTCGCCAACCCCGTCAACCGACGCGGCGGGATCGCCCTCACGTCGATGCTGTCCACCCCGACCGCTTGCAGGTCGACAACCCTGCGCAGCGCCGCGAGCATCCCCTTCGACGACGCCTTGAACACGCCCTTGCGCAGCCGCTCCAGCTCGCTGACCTTCTGCCCGCCCTCCGCAGGAACCTCCAGCAGCCGCAACAAGGCAGACGCGGACTCCGAGGTCAGCTGCTCGCCGAGCTGGCGCCACAACCGGGCGTCCGCCGCGTTGCGGCCGTCGCCGATCAGCCGCTCCAACGTGGTGATCCCCGGCAGCAGCGCCTGACGCTTCCGCAGCCATGTCACTGCGTCGCCGAAGATCGCCTTCGGTCCGTCGCCGGTCATCCACGCCTGGTCGACGATCCACGACGTGAGCTCCGACTCCATCTCGCCGAACGGCTTGAGTCCGTACACCTGCTGGATTTCCCAGGCGTGTTCGAGCTTGGTCTTCTCCCGATCGGTGTACCGCTTCACCATCGACGGATCGGAGATCTCCAACTGCTCGGCCAGATACTCGATCAACGCGGGCGGGACATCCAGCGGATCAGCCAGGAACATTCCCAGGTGACGCACCGTCACCACCTGCACCGCGAACCCCAGACGGTTGTAGTCGCGCCGCCGCGCAGCGATCAGCCGCCGGTCCTCGTCATCCAAGTAGCAGTAACGCTCCAGCTCCTGCCGAGACAACGCACCGAACCGGCCATAGCCGCCCTCATCAGTCACGACGACATGAAATCACCTACAGCGCAAGGTCGCTCGGCGATTGCCCCTTAGCGCCGGATTTCGTCAATCTGCTCCCCGACCCCCTCGCAGCATCGAACCGACCGCGGGCACAGGCGGCCGCGCGATCGTCCCGAGCGCCGGACTCTGTGCAGACGGTTGCGGCGGGAATGCACTCCTGGCAATGACGGCGCTCATCGAAAGTGCTCACCTTCGCTCAGCGAAAGTGCTCACCCGGTAGCGATGATCACTGTAGCGGTTGACGGGTCCCGGTGACGGCTTTGCGGAGTTTCTCCGAGCGTGCGTTGTGGTCGCGGAGCCGGTAGGAATCACCGGACATGTCGAGGACTACCGATCGATGCAGGAGGCGGTCGAGCATTGCTGCTGCGACGGTGTCGTCACCGAGAACCGTTCCCCACGAACCGACACCTCGATTGCTCGTGATCACGATCGATGTCTTCATATACCGCCCAAGAGACAACCTGAAACAGCGCCGAGGCGGCTTCGCCGGGTAGCGGAAGATACCCGAGTTCGTCGATCACCAACAGTGTCGGACCGGCGTAGAACCGCATCGTCGTCGCCCATCTACCTTCGATCGCCGCCCGATGGCATCGAGCCGCAAGATCGGCGGCGGTAGTGAAATACGTCCGATACCCGGCATGCGCCGCGGCCCGTGCCAGCCCAACCGACAGATGCGTCTTCCCGACCCCAGGCGGTCCGATGAGCAGCACATTCGTCGCTGTCTCCAAATATCGGCAGGTCGCGAGCTCATCGATCAGCTTCTTGTCGACGCCGGCTGCGTTGTCGAAATCGAAGTCCTCGAGCGATGCCGGTGTTGGTAGACACGCGAACCGCAACCTCCCGGTCAACCGCCGCGCTTCGGTGGCAGCAACCTCGATCGAGAGCAACCGCTCCAACGCCGCCGTCATCGACAGCTCCTCCGCCGCGGCCTGGTCGAGGACCGCCGGCAACGCTTCGGCCGCATCGGCAAGTTTGAGGACCCCGAGATGCCCACGCAAACGTTGGTAGAGACTCGCGGCTTCCGCGGTGTTCGGTGCGGGGAGTCGATCGGCGGCGGGACGGGGGTCGTGTTTTTCACTCATGCGAGAGTGTTCCTTCCTCGCGCGGCCCGCTCGTAGGCCGAGAGGTCGACGACATCGGATGATGCTGCCGCGGAATCGGTTTCAGCTGCTCCTTCTGGATTGTTCGTGCCATGAACACGGCTGCCACGCAATACTTCTGCCGCTCTGAGGGCATCAGGCCCGGGTGGTATCCGTTCCTTGCGGCGGTGCGGTTTGCCGGTGTTCGCGGTCGCCATCGCGGCCCGTTCGAGTGCGACGACATGGCCGCTGTCGCGGACGATCATGCCGAGCCCGTCGGCGGCAACCGCATGCCGGGCGACGGTGATGCCGGAGGTGGTGACGATGTCGAGATGACTACCACCGACCGGGCGGGTGACGGTGACCTGCGCGGACGCCAGCTCCGGCGGGACGGAGTACTGATTTCCGCGGTAGGACACCAACGCTTGCCGCGACGCCGTGCGGGTGTCGCCGAGGATGACCGGATACGCCGTGGCCGGCGGTGCCTGCAAGGGTTCGGTGGCAGCGAGCTCGGCGACGGTGCTGGTTCCGTCGGGGGTGTGGCGGGTGCGGATGTCGGAGACGGCGGCACAGAAGTTGTCGAGATGCGCTTGTGCTTGCTCGACGCTCATGTCCGGTAGCGATCGCCACCATCGCTGCGCGGCAGTGTGATTGGCTTTCTCGACGACACCTTTGCGGTTCCCTCGTCGGGGTGGGCAGATCGCGACCGAGACCCCGTAGTATTTCGCGACGCCGGCGAAGCTGGCGGTCACCGCACCGGACTCGGGGTAGCAGACTGTGGCCATCCGGTCGAAACGCCAGACCCGGGTGATGCCGCCGAGAGCGCGAACGACACGGTCGAGGTTGTCGACGAGATGTGGTTGATCCATCGACGGGGTCAGCACCGCCCGCCATTTGCCCGAATGTGCGAGGGAGCCGACCCACAGGTGTGCTGTTCTGCCCCAACCCCATTCGGTCGGCGGGTTCGGTAGATCGACGTAGTCCCATTGGGTTTCCTCGCCCGGCGGGTGATCGATGATGGCGTTGGCCCGATCGGTTGCGGTCCTGCACGACAGGCAGATCGGGCGTAGTTTCTGCTGCCGGATCTTGCGGGTCATCGTTGGATAGGACAGTGCGAACCCCAAGGCCAACAGTTCATCGAACAGAGCGACCGCCCACAGATGCGGGTCCTCGCTGAAGCGATAGCGGATGTAGTCGATGAAGTCCTCGAACGGGTCCGGCGTCGACTTTTTTCGAACCCCGGGGGTCGCATCGCCTTCGGCGTCGTCCATCCCGAAGCGCTCATCTCCTTGGCGATGCTCAATCTCGGAGGGCACCGACCGTCGCTACCAGGTCGCCAATGACCCCCACACATTAGTCACAAGGGCCAGACATCTTGACGGTGCGGTAACTGTCGTTACAGACATTGCCCTTTGAGGCTGTTGCGAGAGTGCAGCGTAGCCTCACTCCACCGAATGACTTGTCGGTCGTCGGTCGGTGGATCGAGCTCAGGTCGGGCGCGGCGCGATCATGGGCGCGGAGGAATTCGAGATAATCCAGCATCTCCACGCGGGTCACAAAACCGGCCCCTGTAGTTAATGCTGCCCGGTGACTGATTCCTCGTTACTTAACACAGGCCACTTCATGTCTACCTATCGAATCAGATCGGGGTGCTTGGAGTGCCTCTTCTTGGCGGAAAACAGCTTCCGGTCGCCGGGTTCGATTCGTGGGCGGATCAGTTTGTTCGTATCGCATCGTGAACCGGATGCGGTCACCCCGGAGTCTGCGCCGAAGGTACATGGTGGGGGCGAGGGCGTCGTCGATGTTGACGCCGTCGCGAAGCATCACCGGGCTGCCCGCGGGCAGGTCGAGTAACGCGGCGTCCTCGGTGTCGGCCAGTGTGGCGGCCAGCGATCGCCAGGAGTGCCTGAGCCGGAGGCCGTACCGTTCCTGTAAGACCTCGAACAGCGCGACCCGCTCGGTGATCAGAGCGGTGAAGTTCGGAAACCGACGGGCCTCGAGCCAATATCGGCACACCATGAACGGCTGGCCGCCCGTCCGTACCAGGGTGACGACCTGGATGAAGGGCCCGGGTACACCCAGTGCCTCCGCGGCGTCTCGATCGGTGTCGAAATCGGTGATCTTGACCAAGGTCTCGGTCTGGTCGTGCCGGCCGTGTTCGGCGAAATGAGGTGGTGCTGCCCGCGTCGGCGTCGGTGGACGGCATTGCCGGAAGCACCAACTCGATGACCACTGGAGGCTCGGCAATGTAAGTTCCAGCACCCTGCCGGACGATGACGTGTCCGGCGCGCGCCAATTCACCGATGGCCTGCCTGATGGTGAGTCGATTGACCCCCCATTCTGCTGCGAGTTCAGGTTCGGTCGGCAGGCGCTGCCCAGGAGCGAGTTCGCCGACGCGGATCCGGCTCAGCAGATCGCGTTCCACTTGACGGTAGACGGGGACTCGGCCCCGCCTACCGTTAAGTGGGCCGGTCATCGCAGCCCTGAACGGACAAAGGCGTTGACGACCTGGCGTTGCAGAACCAAATAAACGGCTAGGATGGGCAGACACAGCGCCCCGGCGGCGGCCATCATCGCACCATAGTCGGTACCTGCCTCGGTGATCAGGCTCCGCAGCCCGATCTGTGCGACCGATGCCGGATCGGACAGGACGAGCAGCGGCCAGAAGTATTCGTTCCAGGCAGTGACGAACAGCAGAATAGCCAGGGCGGCGAGCGGCCCGCGCATTGACGGCACCACCACGGTCCACAGCGTGTTCCAGTGCGACCGGCCGTCCATGCGGGCAGCGTCGAGCAGTTCGCGTGGGAACGAGCGCATGTGTTGGCGCAGCAGTAGCACCGCGAACGGTGCGGTGATCTGCGGGACGATCACACCGGTGAGGGTGTTCAACCAACCCAGGTCGGACAACAGCACGTAGTTGGGCAGCATCGTGATCTGGAACGGAACCAGCCAGGTGGCCACGAAGATCAGGAACAATACCCGGTCGCCGCGGAAACGCCAGCACCCGAACGCATACGCGGCGAGCAGCGCGCTGAACAGCTGAAAGAGTGCCACCGCCGCCGCCATGACCGTGGTATTGCCGATCAAGCCACCGAGCGGTAGCAGGTCGGATGCGGCCCGCAGATTGTCCAGACTAATCCCGGTGGGCAACACCGACTGAGCGAGTGCATCGTCGCGGGGGCGTAGGGCGGTGACGTACATCCAGATAATCGGCACGAGGCTGAACACCGTGATCGCGCCGAGAACGAGATGGCCGGCGACGGACCTGAATGGTTTCGTGCGGCGGGCAGTTCCGGTCTCGGCGATGTCGAGCCGGGTGGTCGTGTCAGTCGTCATGGAAACTCCAGCGGTCCATCAGCCACACCGCACCCCAGGCCAGGATTCCGAAGCCGAGGAAGAACAGCACACCGGCGGCGGAAGCGAGACCGACGTCGAACGAGCCGAATGCGGTGTCGTAGAGGAGGTAGTAGAGGTTGGTGGTGGAGTCGCCAGGACCGCCCTGGGTGAGGGTCTGGATCATCGGGAACACCAACTGAGCGGCGGACAGTATGGTCAGGGTGGCCATGAACAGCAGCGTCGGCGACAACAGCGGCAGCGTGATCCGCCGGGTGATCTGGCTTTCGGTGGCACCGTCGGTTCGGGCTGCGGCTGCGTAGTCGTCGGAGATTCCGGAAAAGCCTGCAGAGACGACGAGTACGGCAAAGCCGAGTAGTTGCCAGCCCACGATTACCACGATCGACCACATGGCCCAACGCGGGTCTCGTAGGAAGGAGATCGGTGCCACGCCGAACAGTCCGAGAATCTGGTTGACCAACCCCCCTCCGGGATCGAGCAGCCAGCGCCACACGATCGCGGTGACCACCGGAGCGATGAGATAGGGCGCGAAGATCGCAGTCCGATAGAAGGCGCGGGCGCGACCGTGCACACGTTGTGAGAGGAGCACCACCAGCACCGGAATCACGATGGTGAAGGGCAGCAGCGCAACAAGATATAGCAAAGTGTTCCACGTCGCCGTGCCCAGCTGGGGCAGAGCGAACGCCTCGGAGTAGTTCGACCAGCCCGCCGGGCGGGCCGGTGAGGTGGGCACCAAATTCCAATCGTAGAACGAGAGCTGGATGGTCTGGATCAATGGCGAGTACACCCACACCACGAGCCCGGTGAGGGCCGGTGCCAAATACAGGTAGGGCGCCGCGTTCCCCACGGTTCGCCGTAGCAGTGGTCGGCGGGCCACTGGCCTCGACGTGCTGCGCGGTGCCGGCGGTGTCGGCTCCACGAAGCGCCCCCGTGCCGGCACGTGCCGATCGAGGAGCTCACTCATCCGGCATGAGGGCTTGGGCGCTGTCCTGCGCGGCGGACAACGTCGTTTCAGGGTCGGCGCCCCGGAACACGATTTCCTCGGTGGCCTTACTCAGCAGAGTGCGAATCTGTTGGTAGTTCGGGCCCGGGTATGAGACCCACGGTTCGAGACGGTCGAGTTGAGCGACATTGGGGCGGACGAAATCGGGGTGCGCGTCGGCGAAGGGCTCGAGATACGCGGGATCATCGATCAAGGAGGCACGCAGTGGCACGTACCCGATTCCGGAAGTAATCGTCGTCTGAACTTCGGCGCTGGTCAGGAACTTGATCAGTTCCCAGGCCGCACGCTGCTTGGCGGGGTCGTCGGTCAGGATGAACAGCGCGGAGCCAGAGTTGGTGGGTACTGACGGGGTGGTGCCGAATCCCGGCATCGGTGCGGCAGTCGCCTGCCACTTGCCCTCGGAAGCAGTGAGAATCGCGTTCTGCAAGCCGGCCGAGCTCAACAACATTCCCAGGTTTCCGCGCATGAACGCATCCTGCGCATCTGCGCCGCTGAGGTCCGGAAGGGCGTTCGGGCCGGCCTGAACGATCTTTTGGATGCCGCGGAAGGCATCGACTGTCGCCGGGTCCGTCCAGCCGAGCGACTTCCCGTCCTCGGACAACAACCGACCGCCCGCGGAACGGACCATTCCGGTCAGGCACCAGTCACCGCCCATCACGGCGTCGAGACAACTGAGGTAGGCACCGCCACTGGCGCCGGGCACCGTGGCGATGGCCGCGGCGGCGGTGGCGACTTCTTCCCAATTCTTCGGAGGGCGGCTGGGATCGAGCCCCGCTTGCCGGAACAAATCGGCGTTGATGAACAACATTGGAGTGGAGAATACGTAGGGAATTCCGTAGGTCGTGCCGTCGAGGTCGCCGAGGGATGCGGCCCGTGGGGCGTACGGGTGGGGTCCGTCGTTAAGGAGCTTGTTCACCTCGTCGCGGCCGACGAGCTTGTCGAGGGGGCCGGCACCGAGATCACTGGCGGTGTATCGAAGGTCGGCGAAGGTCAGCTGAGCGAGGTCCGGCGGGTTGCCGGCGACGACCTGTCGCTGCACGCTCTGGGCGATCTCGTTCGCCGAGCCTTGCGGCGGGACGGCGTCGACGTCGATGTTCGGGTGCTGGCGCTCGAACTCGGCGACCAAGTTTCTCGTCGTCTCGCCGAAGATACCGGCGCTGGCGAGGTTGTAGCTTTCCCAGCGTATGGACACCTGCTGGTCGGGTGCCAGTTCAGGGATGATCGCCGTAGGCGCGGCCGACTCCTGTTCGGCTGTGGTGGGGACGGTAGCGCAGCCGGAAAGGGTAACGGCTAGCGCGGCTGCCAGGATGGGCAGGAGGCGAGGAATCTTCATAGGGGGGCTCTTTTCAGGAAGCAAGGGCGGGAACCAGTTCGGGGTCCCAGACGAGGCGTCGGCCACTGGACCGTGCGAAGAGGTGGATGTGCTCAGGGCGCACACTCAGGGAGGCGATGTCACCGGGTATTAGGTGGATCGGTCTGGCACCCCGAACGCTGACGCGCTGATCCCCGATCTCGACTGCGGCAATCTCTTCATTGCCGAGGTTCTCTACCACCTCGACCCGGCCCCGAAGGGTGGGCCCGACATGGTCGGCAGTCACAAGCAAGAGATGCTCGGGGCGCACGCCCAGCAGGACGTCGCGGACGCCCGGACCGGTACCGGCCTGGTCGGGCAGGGGGACTTCCAGGCCCGGGGCCCGCAGCACCAGAGAGTCGTCGACACCGGTGCCAAGTTCTGCGGGCAACAGGTTCATCGGCGGTGCGCCCATGAACCCGGCGACGAACGCCGACGCGGGCTTATCGTAGATCTCTACCGGAGTCCCGAACTGCTCGACCCGGCCCTTGTTCAACACAGCGACCTTCGTGGCCATGGTCATTGCGTCGACTTGGTCGTGGGTGACGTAGACGAAGGTGGTGTCCAACCTGCGGTGCAGGGCGGTCAGTCGGGTCCGGGTACTCGAGCGCAGTTGAGCGTCGAGATTGGACAGCGGCTCGTCCATGAGGAAGGCCATCGGTTCACGGACCATGGCGCGGCCTAGCGCAACCCGCTGTCTCTGTCCGCCGGAGAGCTCCTTCGGTCGACGTTTGAGGAGGCCATCGAGGTCGAGAAACTCCGAGACCTCGTCGACCCTGCGCCGGATCTCCTCCTTGCCGATCTTCCGTACGCTCAGCCCGAAACCGAGGTTCCGCTCGACGGTGAGGTGCGGATAGAGCGCATAGTTCTGGAAAACCATCGCCAGGTCGCGTTCCCGCGGCGGCAGGACGGTGACATCCCGCCCGTCGACCAGAATGCGGCCCTCGCTCGGCGGCAGCAGCCCGGCAATCATACGAAGGAGCGTGGTTTTGCCGCAGCCGCTGGGGCCGAGTAGCACAAGGAATTCGTTGCGTGCGGTGGACAACGAGATGTTGTCGACGGCAGTGGTGTCGCCGAAGCGCCGCCCGATCCCGTCGAGTTCGAGAGTAGCCATCAGAGTGCCGCCGTCATCGTTTCGATCGCTTTGGCGATTTCGGGGACGTCATCGACCGTGAGCTGCGGCATACCAGGCACTAGACGGAATTTGGCGCTCACTGCGTCACCGGCAACGGTGTACTCGACGTAGCCCAATTCCTGGCGACTGTCGGGAAGTTCCCCGTCCACCGAGGCGAGGAAAGCGGTGGCCGGAGCCCACACCTCGATGGTGCGGCCCCGCTGCACCTGCCGGTAGCGGTGCAGGTGTCCGCAGCCGACGGCCCGAAGGTCGACCCCATCGACGAGGCCGAGGAGCCGATCACGAGCAACTGGTTCGACGTCGACCTGGTGGATCGTCTCGTGGATCCCCGAGGCCGCCCGCAGATCGACAGGCTCGTCGGTGACCGACCACAGTGGCTTGTGCAGAAACAGCAGTACAGGGCGGCCCTCCGGCAGGTCGCCGAAAGTCTGCTCGAGCCAACGCCACTGGTCGGCCTCGAGTTGCAGACCCGACCCCAGCAACTCGCTGTTGATCCCGAGGAGCACCGCCTCGTCGGCGTCGTGGCGCCAGTGGTCCGGGCCGAACGCAGCCACATGAGCACCTACTCGTTGGTCGGTCACAGAGATCCCGGCCCATGCATTCATACCTGGCATTCCGACGTCATGATTCCCGGGAATCACCAGCAGCGGGGCGTCGATGAGTTCGAGTAGCTCGCGGCTGTGTGCTCGGTCGGCAGCGTCGTCCGGGTCGAGAACTTGGATGTCGCCGGAGTGCACGACCAAATCGGGACGGACCTCATCGTTCAGGTGACGAGAGAGGAGTCGGAAGGCGTCCTCAGTGGGACCGCCAGCAGCGGTCAGGTGGGTATCGGAAATCTGCACAATCTTCATGGGTTCCTCCTTGGGGCAGCGGGTCAGCGGGTCAGGGCAGTGCGGAGATGATCGAGCGCCTCCTCCGAGACGCCGTGGCCGGCAAGGTAGGCGCGGGCACCGCCGTGCTCGGCGGACAGGACACGCAGCATCGCAAGCATGGATTCAGTTCGGGCTCCGTGCATCCCGGTGTTGCCGACGCCCGCAGAGTCGGACTCCGCCGGTAGTGCCGCGAAGAACTCGGCGGTGAGGTAGTCCGCGGTAAGGGCGTAGTCAGCGGCGACGGCCTCATCGGGCACTCCGATCGCGGACAGCACTAGGGCGATCACCACGCCGGTGCGGTCCTTACCCGCCGCGCAGTGGACAAGCGCGGGCAGCGCACCCGGCTGGGCCAACTGGGCGATGATCGACGCGAGTTCCGGTCCTCGCTCGCGCACGAGGGCCACATAGAGCTCGCCGAGCGGATCCGGGGAGTTCCGCACGTCGGTCAGTAGGGGGCGCGGGTTCAGGGGTCGATGGACAACGTTGGGGACGAGCACATCCAGACCAGTAGGAAGAGCAGCCAACTCGGGCTCGTCACGCAGGTCGACAACGGTCCGCAGCCCCAGCGCGATGATGTCGGCGGCATCGGTGAACCGGGCAGCGTCGGAACGGAAGAGGCAACCCCAAACGGTGTGGGCACCGTCCGCGGTCTGATAATCGCCGATGTCGCGCAGGTTGTAGGTGGCGCCGACAGAAAGTCGGCGAAGTGGGGAGGATGTGGTCACATCCCACATTCATCTAGATGAAAATTACAGACGAAAGCTCAGAAGGTGAATGGCCACTAACGACGAGATGTCGAATGAGGCGGGATCAGCGTTCCTTCCGGTCATACTGGCCGGAAAGCTTCACCTTCCGAGGCGGATGCACGCGGGCGTCACCTCAATCCCCTGACTATGCCGGCCTGACTTGGACCGCGTGTTCGGCGGCATCGTCGCGGTGCGAAAACTATCCTCGGCAGCTCGACCGAAGTGGTTGCGCGACTTGTTGGCAGACTCCGACGGACAGCCCGTCGTCAGAGGCGGTGCTGAACCACCGGCGATCCAGTGCGTCGTCGTGGACCGC
This sequence comes from Rhodococcus sp. NPDC080181, assembly GCF_040702225.1. Lineage (NCBI taxonomy): Bacteria > Bacillati > Actinomycetota > Actinomycetes > Mycobacteriales > Nocardiaceae > Rhodococcus > Rhodococcus sp. NPDC080181. The sequence continues at coordinate 8,682 of NZ_JBFBKN010000015.1, read as the reverse complement.
TGCGATGTCGGTGCCGACGCGCCGATTCACAGGTTCCCCGTTGTGCTCGACGAGCCAATCACGCGATCGAATGACCGCTGAGCTGGGCCACCACTGTACTGACCTGAAGTGAACGCTTTGCTATGACCGGATTTCGTCAATGCGGCTGTCACGCCTTGAATGTGTCCCCGCCGAGAGCGTTTTCTCGGCGGCTCAATTGTCGAATCAGTGACAGGTTTGGTGCCTCCTGACTTGGTCTTCAGTGGATTCCGAGGTTGGTGACCGCGTGCCCTGGCGTGGTGCGCTCGGGAAAGCTCGCGGCGAGTGGGGAGCTCTCCCGAGCGCTGTTACAAGTTCGTTTCCATTACGGGCTGTTCCGCCACGGCCGCGTTTCGTCCTGCATGGATAAGGACCTCCTGCGGCCTGATTTCTAGACCGTTTGCGCTCGGGCGTAGTTCTCGACGGCCGTGTCCTGGGATCCGAGTCGGTCGATGGACAGGGCCATTCGGTCACCGGCGTCGAGATAGGGGAATTTTCCCGAGAGGCCGACTCCCGCGGGGGTGCCGGTGTTAATGATGTCGCCGGGTTCGAGGGTCAGGTAATGCGAGAGATGCCATACCAAATGTGCGACAGAGAAAACCATGTCCGAGGTGTTCGAGTCCTGCCGCAGTTGTCCGTTGATCGCCGAGGTGAGCCGCAGTCGTTGAGGATCGGGAATCTGGCGTGCTGGAACCAGTGCTGGACCAAGAGGGTTGAAGGTCGGGCAGCATTTTCCTTTGGACCACTGGCCTCCGGATTGCTGCATTTGATAGTCGCGCTCGGAGACGTCGTTGCTGATCGTGTACCCAGCTACGTGGGCGAGTGCTGTGTCGATGCTGTCGAGATACGCCGCGCGGGTGCCGATCACCACGGCGAGCTCGACTTCCCAGTCGACCTTCCGTGCGCCGGGAGGGATCAGGACCATATCGTGGGGGCCAACGATCGTGTTGGGGTGCTTGAAGAACAAGACGGGCGTCTCGGGGGGAGGGTTCCCTGATTCGGCGGCGTGGGCTGCGTAGTTCTGTCCGATGCACAGCACTGCGCCTGGCCGCGCGATCGGCGGTCCGATGCGCATGCTGTCCGCGTCTGCGATGATGGGCAGGTCGCCGCGCGCCAGTAGATTCTCTGCACGATCGATTCCGCCACCGGCGAGAAAAGGACCGTCGATGTCGTCGGTGAGTGAGCGCAGGTCGTAGAAACGACCGTCTGTCCGTACTACCGGGATTTCGGTGCCAGGGTTTCCGAGGCGCATCAGGTGCATGGGTGAGTCCCTTCGGTCGTGCACCGCCCTCGGACCCGCTGTCGCATCAGCCACGGCCGGGCATCGGGGGTGCGTTGAGCGTGCTGTTCGAGCGGGCGGCCGCGTCCAGAAGCAGATTCACAGTCCTGTCCCGCGCTTCGGGGGAAGCCCGGAACGACGGTATGGACACGCTGACCGCGTCCACCGTCGGACGGCTCCACGGCAACGCGACGGCAAAACAAACCAGACCATCTGCGACTTCGCCCTCTTCGGCGGCGTACCCGCGACTACGTGTGAGGGCTAGATCCTCGTAGAGATCGTCGCGAGTGATGCGTGTGTGAGCCGTCATAGCCTTGAGCGGAAACGACAGTAGCCGATCCAGTTCCTCTGTGGTGCGAGTACTCAACAGTGCCTTCCCGAGCGCTGTCGCGTGCGCCGGTAGCCGGCCCCCGATGGTGGAGACAAGTGAAACAGCGTGCGTTGATTGACGTTTGGCGAGATAAACGACCTCAGTGCCCTCCAGGCGGGCCAGCTGAGCGGTTTCACCGGTGTGATCGACCAACCATTCGAGCGAGCCGGCAGTGGCGGCGACGACTTCGTCCTGCTGCAGGAACGAATTTCCCACCAGAACCGCACCGAGTCCTAGCCGGAACTGTTGGCTGTCCCGGTTCTCCTCGACCCATCCACGGGATTCGAGTGTGCGCATCACCCCATGCAAGCTGCTCTTCGGGATAGCGAGCGCATCGGCGAGGTCTCCGAGTCCGAGCGGCTGCCGACGAGCCAGGAGTTCGAGCACGTCCACCGTCCTGTCGGTGGACTTCACGCGCCGAACGCTGGGGGTCGAATTATCCATTCTCTGTGGCTCCTTCGCTACAGCAGGCACGGGATGCATTGACGTGATCGGGGTCATGAGTTAGCGTTGACGAATCAAATAGGTGAACGACTTTCACGTAGGTGAACGATACCGCCAAGATGCTCCTCGGGGCAATGGTTTGCGAAAACAAGCCAAGGCAGCGCAGGTGCCACCCGACATCGTTGCGTCGCCCACACGATCATCGTTTTCTTCCTCCGCCCACAGTCTGACAGCTACAAGGAGTCGCCCAGATGAGCAACATCACCAAGTTGGAGATTATCGACCTGCGCTTCCCGACCTCTCGTGAGAAGGACGGTTCGGATGCGATGAACCCGGATCCTGACTACTCGGCCGCATACGTAGTGGTACATACCGACGCCGCCGATAGCTTGGAGGGACACGGCTTCACCTTCACTATCGGTAAGGGCAACGAGGTCGTGTGCGCGGCGATCAAGGCGCTCGAACCGCTGGTGATCGGCAAGGACACTGTCGAAGTGTTCGCGAACATGGGCACGTTTTGGCGTTCACTGTCGAATGCGAACCAAATTCGGTGGATCGGCCCGGAAAAGGGTGTCATCCATCTGGCAACCGCCGCCGTCGTCAACGCGGTGTGGGATCTCTACGCCAAGGTCGAGGGCAAGCCGTTGTGGAAATTGCTCTCGGACATGAGTCCTGAAGAACTGGTCTCGATCTGCGACTTCCGCTATGTCACCGACGTGCTGACTCCCGACGAGGCGATCGAGCGTTTGCACACCAAGAAGGCCGGTAAGGCCGCGCGCGAGCAGGAAATGATCGACGGCGGCCTGCCCGCCTACACGACGTCGGCCGGATGGCTCGGATACGACGACGACAAGATCATCCGCCTCACACGCGAGGCGATCGCCGACGGATGGGACCACATCAAGATCAAGGTAGGAAATGGCGTCGACGACGACATCCGTAGGTTGCGGATCATCCGCAACGAAATCGGCCCCGACCGCAAGCTGATGGTCGATGCCAACCAGGTCTGGGACGTCGACGAGGCCATCGAATACGTGCAGAAGCTAAGCGAATTCGACCTGTGGTGGGTCGAGGAGCCGACCAGCCCCGATGACGTTCTCGGGCACGCATCGATCGCCAAGCAGATTGCGCCTATCAGGGTCGCCACCGGCGAGCAGATTCAGAATCGAGTCGTGTGGAAGCAGCTGTTCCAGTCAGAAGCCATCGGTTTCGCTCAGATCGACTCGTGCCGCCTCGGCGGTGTCAACGAGGTCGTTACCGTCCTGCTCCTGGCCGAGAAGTTCGGAATCCCCGTGTGTCCCCACGCCGGTGGCGTGGGCCTGTGCGAGCTCGTTCAGCACCTGTCGCTATTCAATTACGTCGCCGTGACCGGAGACTTGACCGACGTCGTCGTCGAGTACGTCGACCACCTGCACGAGCACTTCCTCGACCCCGTCGTCATGCACGACGGCAAGTACGTTCCGCCGAAGAAGCCCGGCTACAGCGCGGAAATCCATCGCGACACCCTCGAACGCTTCGAGTTTCCTCAGGGTGCGGAGTGGGCTCAATCCTGATCGACACTGTCCGCCGACACGATCGAGATACGACATCCGGGAGAACAGCGATGACCACTGAATCCAATCACGAAGTACCGGTCGGGATCTCGGCTTTCAGCTTGGAGGGGCTGGTCGCCGCGGTCACCGGAACCACTCGCGGGATCGGTCGCGCGCTCGCGGTCGGGCTCAGCGATGCCGGCGCGAAAATCGTGCATTTGAACCGGTCCTCGTCGCGGTCGGTGATCGACGAAATTGCCGAACGCGGCGGAGACAGTGCCCATGTCGAGCTCGACCTCGCCTCGAAGGACGAGGCGATCCGTCAGGCGGCCGACGCAGCAATCGCCAACTACGGCCGGGTCGACATCCTGGTCAACTGCGCCGGTTTGGTGGTGCGCAAACCGATCGTGGACCAGAGCTCCGACGAGATCGAGAACCTGCTCCACATCGATCTGACCGCACCGTTGCTGCTTGCCCGGGCGTTCGCCCCGCACATGATCGCCCGAGGCTCGGGGCGAGTGCTCAACATCGCATCCTTGATGAGCTTCCAAGGCGGGGTCAACGTGGCGGGCTACGCAGCCGCCAAGTCCGGGCTCGCCGGCGTCACAAAGGCGTTGACCAACGAATGGGCGGGACAGGGGATCACGGTCAACGCCATCGCTCCCGGCTATATCGCGACGGAGATCAATGTCGATCTCCGGAACGACGAGAGCCGCCGCTCCGAATTCCTCCAGCGCATTCCAGCCGGCCGATGGGGAGATCCCCAGGACCTCGTGGGTGCCGCGGTGTTCTTGTCCTCCGCCGCATCTCGATACGTCAGCGGCCAGATCTTGGCCGTCGACGGGGGATGGCTCGCTCGCTAGTTAGCCTGACCACGCTTTCTCGGAAAGGACCACAATGACCACCATCCAGAGCATCGATCCTCGCCAAGGCGTTGCGGTCGAAGACGTCACCGAAGCCACCAGCACCGAGGCGGTCACAGCGATCGCCGACCTGGCCGCAGGGGCCGCACCAGAACTCGCCCGCCTCGGACGCGGATTCCGCGCGAAGCTCCTGCGCGCGATCAGCGACGGCCTCGAATCGGCACGAGAGACAATCGTCAAGATCGCAGACCGGGAAACCGCGATTGGCCCGGCCCGCCTGAACGGCGAGCTCACCCGCACCGCCTACCAGGCCCGCCTGTTTGCCGACGTGCTCGACGAGGGCAGCTACCTGGAAGCAACTATCGATCACGCCGGGGATACCCCGATGGGTCCGGGACCGGACCTGCGCAGGCTGCTCGTGCCGATCGGGCCGGTAGCGGTCTTCGGCTCGAGCAACTTCCCGCTGGCCTTCTCCGTTCCCGGCGGTGACACGGTATCCGCAATCGCCGCGGGATGCCCAGTGATCGTTAAAGCCCACACCTCGCACCCGGCCACCTCCCGGCTCGCATTCGAGGTCCTCGCCGACGCAGCGAAGGCCGTCGGCGCCCCCGAAGGCACTTTTGGAATCGTGTTCGGCCAACCCTCCGGATCCGCGCTCGTAGCCGACCCGCGGATCAAAGCAGTCGGCTTCACCGGCTCGCTCGGCGGCGGCCGCGCACTGCTCGACATCATCGACAAGCGTCGCGAACCGATCCCCTTCTACGGCGAGCTGGCCAGCCTGAACCCGGTCGTGATCACCGACGCCGCAGCCGCAGCCCGCGGAGCGGACATCGCCGACGGTCTCGTCACGTCCGTGACCGTCAGCGCCGGGCAGCTGTGCACCAAACCCGGGCTGGTGTTCATCCCCGAAGGCCCGGCAGGCGACGGCCTCACCGACACCATTGTCAAGAAGTTCTCCGACGAGGGTGCCCGAGTGTTGCTCAACGAGAGAATCTTCGAAAGCTACGAAGCAACCACCCCGGACGTGCAGGGGATCAGCAAGCTCGAGCAGCAGGCATTCGGACTCGACGACACCGCAGCCTCCGGGTTTAGCGTCCGCCCGCGTCTGTTCATCACCACCACCGGCGATCTGCGCCCCGGCGACGCCGAAGAGTGCTTCGGGCCCACCACGATCGTGGTGCGCTATGGGCAGCTCGACGACCTCGAGCAGACACTGGCCGCGTTACCGTCGTCGCTGACCTTCACCTTGCACTCGGAGCCCGACGAGACCGACCTGGCAACTGCCCTGTCGGAGAAGATGACCGCGAACGCCGGTCGAATCCTCTTCAACGCGTACCCCACCGGGGTGCTGGTCTCGTGGGCACAGACCCACGGTGGTCCGTGGCCCGCCACCAACTCGCTACACACATCGGTGGGCACGACCGCGATCCGCCGGTTCCTGCGTCCAGTCACCTGGCAAAGCGCCCCCGAACATGCGCTGCCGGTGGAGCTGCGCGACGCCGACCCCGGAATCCCTCGACGCATCGACGGCGTGCTGACGGTCCCTAACCGATGACCATCCACCTCCGAACGGGAGCCGATCGAACCCAATGATCCACGCGCCGCCACCGATTCGACCCGAGCTGACCGACTGGTGCCCTGCTCTTCGAACAGTTGCCGGTAACGAACAACAAATGCAACTGCACACCCCTTCTACCGACGCGTCAATTCCTTGCTCGACGAGCTTCCGAGTCCACGCCTGTCGGAGAAAAAGCACAGTGAACTACGTGACTACGTCGACAGCAAGCTGCGTAGATATGGGGTTCCTGCCGTCCGGCGCAGCGAGCGTTGACCGACCTTCGCCGCAAAGGCTTGCACGTGAACACACACAGACCCACCATCGATAATCGAGTACGAAGGAGTCGGATTCCGATGACTGCCACCCCCGAAATCAATACAGACCGCGCCGCCCAGTTGGTCGACCTGATCACCAGCGCCACGATCGTGGACCTGTCGGTCACGACCGGTGAGCGTTGGCCGTGTCACCCCTACGAGGGCCAGAAGTTCGGCCAATTCCAAATGAACTGGTTCACCTGGCCTCGTGGCGCTTTCGTCGAGTACGTTCAGGTCCACGACGACCATACCGGCACACACTTCGACGCACCGTGCCATCAGATCCCACCGGCCGACAGTGGCCTGCCTGCCGCGAACGAATTCGGCTCGATCACAGTCGAGCAGGTCCCGCTGGGTCAGATGATCGGCCCCGCTGCCGTTATCGACGTCACCGCCCTGGTGGAGAACGCGCCCAAGGGCGAGGAGACCCGACTGAAGGAGAGTCCGGAGATCCTCCCCGAGCACATCCTGGCCTGGGAAGAACAACACGGCGCCCTCACCGGCGAAGAGATCGTGCTCTTCCGCTCAGACTGGTCCGACCGCTACTACGTGCCACTGCCGGAGGGGTGGGGTTACGACCGCAGCCACCCGGCTCCGCGCGCGGAAACGATCGAGCTGCTCCACGAACGCGGGATCCGCGCGATCGGAACCGACGGCCGCGGAATCGGTTTGATGCAGGACGACTACAGCCCGCACTGGGCGTGCCTGGGCCGCAACATCGTCTGTATCGAAAACCTCACCAACCTCGGCTCCCTCCCGCCGCGAGGTGCACTGTTCGTCTTCGCATCTCACAAATTCGAAGGCGCCTCCGGAGGAATGGGTCGCGCGTTCGGGTTCCTCACCACCTGACCCAGACCGAGAAGCGAATATCGGGTGGGGCCACCGCCAATACGCGGTGGCCCCACCGTACTTAACCCACCCCCATCCACGCATCGGATGAGCGACACAGACGGCGAGAAACACCATGAACCAAGCAATCTGGCGACTCGATCTCGCCGGCACCACCCAACTGGCCCGCGGGGACATCGCATCCGGCCCCACCGAACTGCTGCCACCGGAACTGACCATCGACCAACTCCTCACCAGACCCGACGGTCTCCACAAAGCACTCACCACCGAAACCAGCGGCCCCGTCCCCGACAGCGCCACCATCGCCGCCCCGGTCGAAAACCAGCGAATCTGGGCCAGCGGCGTCACCTTCGAACGCAGCCGAACCGCCCGCAAAGAAGAATCCACCAACTCCGATGTCTACGACGCCGTTTACGACGCCGAACGTCCAGAACTGTTCTTCAAAGCCCTCGGTACCGAGGTCCGCGGACCCAACGACCGCATCTGCGTACGCCCCGACTCCACCTGGAACGTCCCCGAACCCGAACTCGGCCTCGTCATCGCCTCCACCGGCGACATCGTCGGGTACACCATAGGTAACGACGTTTCCTCCCGCAGCATCGAGGGCGAAAATCCGCTCTACCTACCTCAAGCCAAAGTCTACGAAGGCAGCTGCGCCATTGGACCGGCGTTGATCCCCATCACTGAGGCACCCGACTGGAATTCGATCACCATCTCGCTCACCATCACCCGCGATGGCCGCGACATCTTCACCGACAGCGTCCCCCTCAGCCGGATGCGCCGCACGCCCGGAGAGCTGCGAAACTGGCTCCTCCGCAGCGTCAAACTTCCGCACGGCGCAGTCCTGCTCACCGGCACCTCCATCGTCCCACCCGACGAGATCACCCTGCTTCCAGGCGACCAGAGCACCATCGCTATCACCGGACTGGGCCACCTCACCAATACCGTCGAAATACTCGACCTCCCCAACGCCTTTGACACAAAGCGACGTGTCGCCGGTCAACTCGATGCCGATCTCGGAACTGGCCACACAAACGGCTCGAGATGAGCATCACGAACAATTCTGCCCCCCACGTTTCGTGAACACGGGCGAGGCCAGGGCGATGCGACGCGTTGGACGCATATGACGACAGGTCGTCGAGCACGGCGCGGTAGTGCGCCCAGTCTGTCGAACACACCGGCCCACCGGGCGGGGTATGCCGTCCGTGTAGCAACCAAGCCTCAGACCGTGTAGCAACCACGCCCCAGACCGTGAGTGGTACGACAGCATCGACGGACCTGTCTTCCGCATCGCCCCATCGACACGCAACGCCCCCGGATACACAGGAGTATCAACGGCCCAAGGATTTCGGACATCGGAGGGAGTGTCAGATTAACGGTGGATCCGACCTTGGCGTCGGTTAGTTTCCGTTCGGGGTGATGCGTCCTTCGAAGGTGATCGCGAACGCGTTGAGC
>NZ_JBFBKN010000014.1:0-153555 GCF_040702225.1 Rhodococcus sp. NPDC080181 | reverse complement strand
TTCGGCGTACACAGCGACACTGGCCAGCCCGGCATCAGCGGCCGCCCGGATCACCCGAACCGCGATCTCACCACGATTGGCAACAAGAACCTTGGTGATCTGAGCACTGGCATGGCTGGGCACTGAGCCTCCTACAGATGTGTTTTTCGCATCCATCGTCACGAACGTCACGTCGGAGTCTAAGCACCGACTCGGTCGTCGCTGCAATCGGTCCAGGCCGCTGCGGCGCGTCCAGGGCGACAGGATGGGACTACTGGCTGGTAGCGATCCGCCCGGTATCGGAGTGCCCGGGATCGGGATGCTGGGACGTTGCGGCAGAGAAGGAGGCGGTACCGGTGTCGGCCACCTCGGTCAGCAGGGCGCGAAAGGTGCCTATGTATTCGTGTACCCGGGCAGTTGCGAGCTCGGTGTTGGGATAGCGAGCCGCGATGTTGATTCCCTGAGGTGTGCGGTTGATCCAGATGTACACGTCGTGTTGGTACTGCTTGCTGCGCAGCGCACGCGCGTTCCAATCCGGCCAGTGCTCTGCTGCCGGCGCGAACCGCACATCCATGAACGAGACGACGAAACGTGGCCTGGCCGAGTAGCCGAGGGTGGTGAACACCCGATCGAGCGGAACCCGCGCAATCGGCTTGGTCTTCTTCACCTCGGCCGATGCTGCGGCCACGACCGAGCCGAACGACTCCGCGCCGGCGATGTCGAACGAGATGGGACACAGTCCGACGAACCACCCCAGTGCCGACGCCCACTGCGGCTCGTCCCGGGTGTGTACCGGGGTGACAGTCCGAAATTGGGTGCCCCCGCCCAGCTCGGCACCGGTGATGGCCAGGACCCCCAGTAATCCGGCGAACAGACTGTTCCCGGTCTTTCGGCACGCGACCGAGAACGAATCGGCTTGCTCGGGGTCGAGCACCCAAGCAGAGAGCCCGCCCTGAGGTACGTCGTCCGGGCTGGGATCACCGATGTCGAGCGGGAAGTCGGGCAGCTGGCCGTCCCCGTCGATCAGCAGATCGCGCCAGATCGCGACGGCCTCGTGCGAATGTTCCAACTCGGCGTTTCGCTCGCGTTCGGAGGACCCGAAGTCGAGATAGCTGCCGGCCTCGAACAGGGCGGCCGGTGCCCCGCCCAGCTCCTCGCCGTACAGGGCCGCGATCTCGTGGGCGACCAGGACAGTGGACAAGCCGTCGATGATCGAGTGATCTGCTGCGAAGAAGACGGTGATCGGCCGCGTCTCGTCCAGTGGTTCGAGAGTGACGAACGCGTAGGCGGGCCAGATCAGGGGCGAGGTGAACTCGTCGAAGAGATATTGCAGATGCTCGAAGACCTCACTCGACTGCGCACACCGTTCCTGCTCGACCTGCCAGATGTCGACGGCTCCCTGCGCGGCGGTCACCCGGGTCATCTCACCGGTGGCCTCGTCGATCGATGCGCTCGACCGCATGGCTTCGTGTCTGTCGATCCAGTTCAGCACCGCCCGCCGGAAAGCGTGCTTGTCCAGGGGACCGGCAATCTCGAACGCCGCGCCGAGCCACGACTCGCGTCCGCGGCGAGGGCTGCTCAGGCTGGTACGCAGGTGCGCCTCGTGGACGTAGGACGTCGGGCGAGGGTCGGGCTGCCACCCGGCGGCTTCGGGAGTGTGGGCGTGTGGGCCGACACTGGGAATCCATTCGGTGAGCGTGCCCGCGGGAACCGCGTAGTCCGCCAACTCGGTGAACTCCATATCGGCAGCAACCAGCCTTCGTCAGACGCATTCGGGGGATTGTTCGGACAGCGGGCGACGATGCCCACTACCGAAGTCTACCGACGGCGGCGTGTATCGATCAAGACGAAGGCCGGGCGCTGCCGAACACGAGGTCAGCGCAGGTGCCTCTTGATACGTGCAAGCATCGCCGACATCCCTCGGAGGCGCAGGGGGCTCACCGCATCGCTCAATCCGAGAGCCGAGTAGAAATCGTCCGGAACGTCGAGGATTTCCTGTGCGCTGAGACCGTCGAGCCCCTGCGCCAGGATCGAGGCGAACCCGCGAGTCGTCGGAGCCTCCGGCGGCGCGCTGAAGTACAGCTCGATCCGGGCGGGATCGGATGCATCGACCGACAGGAACAACGGCGACTGACATTCGGGGACCGGCTCCATCGCATCCTGGGCCAGGTGATCCGGCAACGGGGGTAGTTCCCGGCTGAATTCGAGCAGGAGCTGCAGTTTGTCCTGGCCCTCGACTGCGGCGAAATCCTCGACGATCTCGGCCAACGATTCTGGAAGGGAACTCATCGAGCGGCCGGTGCCGATCCGGGCTCCTCGCCCCGGGCGATCGGAACGCGCACAGCATTGCCCCACTCGGTCCACGAGCCGTCGTAGTTGCGGACGGACTCGTACCCGAGCAGATGCGTCAGCACGAACCAGGTATGGCTCGACCGCTCGCCGATGCGGCAGTACGCGATGACCTCGTCGGTTGCCGAAGTCTCGGCGTAGATCTCGTCCAGTTCTGCGCGTGAGCGGAATCGACCGTCCGGTGCTGCTGCCTTGGCCCACGGGATGCTGACGGCGGTGGGGATGTGGCCGCCGCGCAGCGCACCTTCCTCCGGGTAGTCGGGCATGTGGGTGCGTTCGCCGGTGTACTCCGCGGGGGAGCGTACGTCGATCAGAGGCACGGAGCCGAGAACTCCGAGCACGTCCGAGGCGAATGCGCGGATCGGTGCATCGTTCCGCTCGACGACGGGGTAGTCGGTCGCCGGAAACTCAGGGACATCGAGTGTGGTGTCGCGATTCTCGGACAACCAGGCATCACGTCCGCCGTCGAGCAGCCGCACGTCCTGGTGTCCGAACAGGGTGAACACCCACAGTGCGTAGGCGGCCCACCAATTGCTCTTGTCGCCGTACACGACGATTGTGTCGTCACGTGAAATGCCCTTGCGGCTCATCAGTTTCGAGAACTGTTCGCCGTCGATGTAGTCGCGCGTGACTGGGTCGTTCAGGTCGAGGTGCCAGTCGATCTTGACCGCGCCGGGAATGTGGCCGACGTCGTAGAGCAACACGTCCTCGTCGGATTCGACGACGCGGAGCCCGGGCGTACCGAGATGAGCGGACAGCCATTCGGTGGATACGAGACGATCCGGATGCGCGTAGTCGGCGAACATTGCGTTGGAATCGGTTGGTACAGGCACGTATCGGCTCCTACGGAAGATATTCGGCTGGCGGCCCGCTCGGGGGTGAACGGTCTCCGTCGACAATCCTATGCCGTACCGCCACCGAGTGGCGGGAGCCGCAGGCACAGAGCGCTGCGTCGGTACTGTCTCAGCGTGTCAGGGCCGTTGTGGTGGCCTGGTCGGTCGCCTCGGCCAGCAGCGCGACCAGCGCGCCGCTGAACGCAGTCATGACCGAGTGCGCGAGGACGGTGTCGGGAAAACGTGCCCGCAGAGCCAGACCCGAGGTTGTCCGCGACACCCAGAACTGCGCGTCGTCGGACACCGTCGCGTTGCTGACGTGGTGTGCGTTGGATTCTTCGAGTCCGCGGTGGCCCTCGATTCTGGTGTAGTCGATGTACGACACCATGAACACGTCGTTTCGCGAGAGGGTGAACGTGTCTCCGAGGGATGCCAACACCTGGGGGATGGGCACTGTGCTCAGCGGTAGCGCAGCACGAAACTCCCGTTGGGCCGCGGCGATCGTGTCGACGAGCACGTCGCCGACGTCCACGGTCATCGGGGCGTTGGTGGTGAACCAGCCCAGTGCCCGCCGGAACCGATCCTCGTGACGGGTGTGCAGAGGGAACAGGAACGGTATCTGCCGCGGTCCGCCGATGGCGGCGCAGGCCTGACCGATCGCAGCCACGACCCCGGCGAACATCCCGCCGCCCGACCGAGTACACAGGCGCTCGAACTCGGCAGTGCGGTCGGCATCGAGGATCGGCGCGACAAGGGTTGCCTGCGTAGCAGTCTCACCGTCCGCCAGTCCCAGGTCGAACGGAAAACTCGGCGTCGTACCACCGCACCGAACAAGGAATTCCGACCACCGCACCATGCGCTCGTCATGGCGATCCACTGCCGGCTCGGTTGCTTCGATACGGCAGTAGTCGACGAATCCTCCCACCGGACTCAGCTCGATGTTCGGACTCGACGGGCAGCGCCGGTACGCGTCGTACCAGGCACGAACCTCGTCCACGGTCACCGCGATCGACAGCGCGTCGACGTTCGAGTGGTCGAATGCGCAGACCACCGTCGAGACGTCCGGCCGGTCGATCGCGACGCACGTGTACGACGGGAACCGTCGTGCGTCGCAACGTAACTCGAGTATTCGGCGGAGATGCTCACGTAGCTCGGTCGGGCAATCGAATTCGGTCCGGTTCGACGCCGCGATCTCGACCGAACCGGGGCGATGGAGCATCCTGTCCAGGCCGTCGGTCGCCTGGACGAACGAGCTGCGCAGAGTGTCGTGTCGGTCGATCAGTCGCGTGAACGCCCACGCGAGAGCGTCGACATCGATGCGGCCGGGCACGTCGAACGTGCCCGCGATCCATACTCGCCGAGCCTCGCCCAGATCGCCCAGATGAAACCGTTGATTGAACGACGGTGGAATCGGGGACCGTTGTGCATCCCCGGTGACGTCGGCAGTGAATTCGACGACGACACCGGCCGCGGGATGGTACTCAGTGATCGAGGTGACCCGCACCGACCCGCTCCTGAACCGAACCGGGCGTCAGTACGTAATCGCCTGTGCGCGCGATCTTTTCCAGTACCGATGCCAGGTGTGCGTGGTACCGCTCGACCGATTCGGCAGCGACGGCCGTGTCGGGGGTCTGCGCCACCAGATACAGATGCTCACCGTCGCGGTTGATCCACATCGACGCGTTGGAGGTCGCGCCCTCGCCGGTGAAATGCTTGGCACGAGTGTCCGCATCTCGCCCGACGCCGGGGAACCAGCGAAAGTCGATGTACGAGAGCATGTTCGGGCTCACGGCGAGTTCGCTTCCGAGCGTGCCGTCTGCGGCGAGAGCGCCGAGTACCGCATGGACCGGTGCTTCGGCGATCTGCTTGGCCCGCTCGAAACCCTCGTGCGCCGGGCCGGCGACGTCGGAGAAGCGCTCGTGACCGGCGATGTCGAACGCGACCGGCGCGAAGTTGACGAACCAACCCTGGGATTGTCCGTAGTCACCGTGGTGGCGAGTGCTCAGCACCGTGATTCCGAAGTACTCCGCGTTCCCCGCGAGCTCGAAGTCGGTGATGCCGACGGCGGCGAAGATTCCACTGCTCATCCGTGCGCCGGCGGCCTTGCACGCGGCATCGAACGCTGCCGTCAGTTCTCGGTCCAACAGGTGGCGTTCGACGATTCGGACCGGGGCGCGTTCGCCGGGTGCAAGCCCCAGATCGAGGGGGAACCGAGGCATACGGCCCTCGTGCCTGGTGAAGATGTCACGCCACGCGGCGATCTCGGGGGAGTCTGCACCGAACGTCGCAGCGCGGGCGCGCTCGTCGGCGGCGTACTCGAGGTGACTTCCCGCCGAAGCCGGTTGCGGAACATCCGCCCCGATCTCGATCGCGTACAGATCGGCCAGTTCGCTGATGACCAGAGCCTGTGAACCACCATCGGTGAACGCGTGATCGGCACCGTAGTACAACGTGAAGCTGCCCGGCCTCGATACCACTCCGACGACGAACCCCGGCCAGATGTCGGCGGTGGCCTCGGTCGAGAAGCGCTGCCGCACATAGTGTTGGAACTGCTCGTCGTCGGATGTCTCACCTGCGTCGACGGTATCGAAACGAGCAACTTCCGGGCCGCCGAGGTGTCGAACCACGTCGGTGCCGTCCACCTCGAACCAGCACCGCAGACCCTCGTGCCGCAGCACGTACGCAGTCAGCGCACGGCTCATCGCCTCGGTGTCGATGTCGCCGTCGATCTCGGTGGCCACCCCGGTGTACGCCGTGTGCACGTCGCCACGTGCGCGAGCTGCCCACGCTGCCTTCAGGTGGTCTTCCTGAAGAAACGACGGTGGAGTCGAATCGATCGGTGCCGCAGCGGCGCTCGCCTGTGCGGCCGCGGTGGGATGCCACTCGAGCAGTCGGCCGGGCGCGGGGTTCCAGCGGCCCATTGCGGTGATGATCATGTTCGCTTCACTCTTCCGGTCGGGGCGCAGTGGACGGAACGTACCGGCTGCCTACGCCGCCGTCTCCGTCCTCTGCGCATCCACTTCTCCTGCGTCCACGCCTATTCTGCGTCTACGCTCATTCTGCGGCGACAACGACCGACGGCGGGGCCGCCGCGAGCACCGTATCGCTACCGCCGTCGGAGTCGATGACCGCCGTCAGAACCGCGACGAACTCGGTGATGAACCGATGGACATTGGTCGACGCGACATCCGAACTGGGGAAGCGGGCCGAGATGTTGAGCCCTTCGAGCGTGCGATTGACCCAGAAGTAGACCTCGTCGTCGGCGTGGCAGTTGCTCCTGAGCGCCCGCCCCTTGCGCCCCTGCCACTGGGCGGCGTCGGGCAGGAACCGCAGGTCGATGTACGAGACCACGAACCGGGGAATTTCGGTGGAGTCGAGGATCTTGGCGATCTTCGAGTACGGCATACGGGCCAGGCCCTTGTTCGCAGCGCCCGCGGTAGCCGCGGCCTCGAGTGCCTCGACGAAGGTGCAGGCGTTGTCGAGCTGGATCTCCATCGGAAGAATGCCGACGTACCACCCCACCGACGCGGCCCACTTCTGCTCATCGCGGGTGTGCATCGGCATCACCGTGCGCAGAGACCGACTGCCGGACAGGCGAGCATTCGTCAATGCGAGCGCCGCAAGAATTCCGGCCTGCATGTTGTATCCGGCAGCGCGGCACGCCGCATTGAAGCCGTCCGACTGTTCGGAGGTCAGAAGCCACGACGAGATGCTGCTCTGGGGCGCAGGGCCGGTGTCGGCGCGGGGCCGGTCGCCCGCCAACGGAAGCGGGAAAGCCGGGAAGCGGCCGTCCTCGACAGCGAGGAAGTCCTGCCACGTTCGCACGGCACCGTGATCCGCCGTCAGGGTGTCGCCGAGTGCCCGTTCGGACTGACTGAAGTCGACGTAACTACCCACCTCGGGCAATTCCGGGTCGATGCCGTCGAGGGCCTGCGCGTACAGCCGGTCGATCTCGTTGATCGCATAGATCTGGCTGTATGCGTCCATGACCGAATGATCGGCCGCGAAGGCGAGCAGGAACGATTCCTCGGGCCCACCGGCGAGAGTGCGGGACGCGTCGTCGGGTTCGATGGTGGCGAGAACGAAATGCGGCCATGCCGTCGGAGACACGGTGTCGCCGAACCACGACTGCAGATGGCCGAACACCTGAGTTTCCGATCGCGACTCCGCGTGTGGGCGATATGTCACCTGCACGGCGTCGACCGGTGCGGTGAAGCGCTGCCACGAACCGGACTGGTCGTCACGACGAACCTTGGTTCGGAACGCCTCGTGCCGACCCATGTACGCGGCGATGGTGCGGCGTACGGCCTCGACGTCGTAGCGACGATGGATCTCGAATACCGTGCCGATCCAGGAGCCCGGCGCGCTGCGCTCGCAATGGTCCTCGTGCGTGAACGACAGCCCGCGGGAATCGAGAGCCCACTGATCGTCGTCGACGCGGGGAACCCACTCGGTCAAGCGTCCGGCGGGAAGTGGATAGTCGGCGAGTTCGGTGTATTCCATGGTGTCCTCTTCCGTTCCGGGCTCGGCCAGCGGTATTCGGCAGTAGTGGTGTCTATCGGCATTCGATTACGGTCGAGTGGTGGATGTAACGGCGGAAGTCGTCGGTCCGGCTCGCTTTTATCGGGTGCACTCGCAATGCTTTCGACATTGAAAGAACAACTATTCGACGGACCGTGGAGTCGCCGTCCGGTCGACGTGAGTACGGCACTCACAATAGGGCGAAAGCGAAACTATTTCGCGACGCGTAAAAGTAATTCTTGTCACTGTCGAGGGGGTTGACCGACGGGTGGAACATCGGTCGGAAAACTGATTCTCGCACACATCTGCATTGCGATTCCGGCGTAACCGCACGTCAGGGCCCGATGATTCGAGAGAGCCGATCCGGGTGACGGGCTCGGAACCCAGACCTCGGGCCGGACCGGCACCCCGAGACCGGAGTCACATTCGCGCGTCCGCTCGGTGGAATGGCACCTATTGCAAACATTGAATGAATCGCCCGACGAGAAACAGCACCACCTTCCCGTTTCTTTCGATGTAGTAGGTTCGGCGCGTGACTCGAATTGGATTTGCCGATCACCTTTTCTTGCGAATGCACCACGGCATCGGATTTCCCGTCTACAACCAGTTCCTGTGGTGGTTCGATGACGTCGTGCAGCGAGAAGATCTGGAAAGACTGCGTGACAACCTGTCCGACGGTCTGCTTGCGCGCAGGGTGGTGGCATCGGCAATTCCGACGGCCCGAGATCGGTGGGTGCCGTCGGCCGCCTCTCATTCACTGGATTTTCATCCAGAATTCACAGACCCCTCGATGGTGCGGCAATGGGCGGACGGCCGGATCGATCCCGATATCGACCCCGAGACCGGATTGGGTTGGCAACTCGCGGCGACGAGACTGAGCGACGGCGGCATGGTGCTGTCGTTGGTCGCCTCGCACATGGTCGCCGACGGTGGCGCCTTGATCGCTGCATTCCGTGCGGCGAACTCCGACTCCGTCGCGTCCCGTGTCTCCTCCGCCCCGGGCGGCCTCGAGGCCCTCGCTTCCGACTTCGGTGACGCCGTCGAGCAAATTCGGTCCGCGGGTGGATGGCTGGTGAACGCGGCGGTGCAGGCTCTGCCTCTGTCCGGACGCTCCGAGCCTGCCGGTGCCACCCAGTCGAGGCCGAAACCACACCGGGCAGCACCCGAGCGAGCGGCTGCGGCGGACTGGACATCCCCGCACGTGGTTGCCGAGGTGGACGCCGATGCATGGCGATCGACCGCGGAACGCTGGGGAGGAACATCCAATTCGCTGTTCGTGGCGGTCCTGACTGCTGCGTCCGGACTCGCCGGCCGTGCTTCGGTGGGAGACACGGTGCAGTGGTCCCTGCCCGTCAGTGATCGCGGCGACGCATCCGACACACGGTCCAACGCCACCAAGATCGTCAAGATCGACGTGCCGATCGCCGACCCGACCGATCTGGACCTCCGCCCGATCCGCGCCGCCAGTAAATCGGCGTTCACGGCTTTCGCCGCTGCTCAGGCCGCCGGTGCCGCTCCGGGCGGCCTGTCCCAGGCACTCGTTCAAATGCTGCCCGACGCGGTGGTCGCACGAGTGCCGCAGCCCCGCGACGGTGCCGAAGGGCTGGCGTCGAACCTCGGTTCTCTTCCCGACGACTTCACGACGGTGGCGGGGATCGCCGCCCGGGCGGTGTCCGGTCGAGCGACGTTCGCCGGAGCCGACGCCGACTTCGCTCGTTCGCTCGACGGCGGTCTGACCGCATGGTCGAGCGAGACCGGCACCAGTGTGACCGTGACCGTCCACGCCATGGACCCCGACCGATGCCCGGACGAGCATGTACTGCGTGAACACCTGACCGAGGCGCTTCGGAGATGGGGACTCTCGGCACGCTTCTGGTGAGTGGGTCAGCGGTCGCGCGCTGCTGCTTCGGTGATGTCGGCGGCAGCGGCCGTCGCCGTTCGAGCAGGCGTCATCGTATCGGCTAGCGCTCGCGCGGCCAGCCGGGCGTCTTCGGTCATGAGGTCGGAAATGCCCTGCTGTAGAACGGATTCGGTCAACGTCGAGAACTTCGTGCTCGACCCGGCTCCTACGCGCCGCAGCGCGGATCCCCAGAACGGTTGGTCGGCGCTGAACCAGCACACCAGGGTCGGCAGCCCGGCTCGTGCCGAGGCTGCAGTCGTCCCTGCGCCGCCGTGATGAACCGCGGCCAGACAGCGCGGAAAGACCGTCGCGTGATCGACCGATTTCACGACGAAGACGTTCGGGTTCGATCGATGGACGGCTGAATCGGACTCCAGCAGATCGCTCCAGCCCGCGCAGACCAGGGCGCGCACGCCCAATCGATCGGTGACGTTGTCGATCATGCGCATCAGTGCAGCCGGTTCGGGCACCGGCATGCTGCCGAAGCCGAAATACACTGGCGCAGTTCCTGCGTCGAGCCATCGGCGCAACGCGGGATCCGTCTCGGTGACTCCGTCGACCAGGCCGATGAAGCCGACGAACGGGCGTAGCGGGCCCCACTGTCGGGCAAGCCCGGGGAACAGCGCCGATTCGTAGGCCTGAATCTCGATACCGCCGTAGCGCGCCGACCTCACGGGCGTCGACTCCGTGGTGGGAGGCAAACCCAGTGATGCCCTCTGCGCGTTGTCGCGCTTCTTCATCGACTTCCAGCGCAGTGCCTCGAGGGCCGCCCACATCGACCGATTGACGACGGCAGGTAGGTTCACGCCCGGTGTGATCGACACTGCATCGTTGCGCCTGAGGGGGCAGTAGTGCAGGGACACAAACGCTGTGCCGTGCGCTTCGGCCACGTTCAGAGCCATTTCCTGACCGAGCGAGCCGGTGACGATTCCGTCGCACCCTGCCGCCATTCGGTTCAGCTCGGACGTCATGTCGTCCCAGCCGTGATGAGCCAGCTCGGACAGCGCAGCAAAGCGGGTCCGCGGGTTTCGAGACTTGATACGCACTCTGACCAGATCGGACTCCAACAGCTGCTGCGTGTCGGGCCCGAACGGTTGAACCTCGATACGTTCGGAGGATGCCGTGGCAGCCGACACGACATCGGTGAGATTGGGTGGGGCACCGAACAGCACGTCGTGCCCGCGATCTGCGAGTTCGAGCCCGAGAGCGATACCGGGGGTCACGTCGCCTCGGCTTCCGTTGAACGGCATCACGAACTTCACAGGCGCACTCGCAGACGTGTCGGCGTGGGGAAGAGCCCCAACCTATCAGCACCGTCCGAACCGAGCCGATACGAAAACATATGGCGGGAAACACATTTGCGGCCGTTCCACCTACGTGGGCGGGCAGGGATAGTCTCTCGTGGTGGAGAGATTGACGTACGACGACGACCTGTTCCTGCGCATGGAGTGCGTACTCGGAGTGCCCGTGGTCAATCAGATCGTGTGGCGGTTCGACTCGGCCGTCCCGCTCGACGCACTCGAATCCATGTGGCAGTTGCTTGCTACCGGCCCGTTGGATCGCTCCGTACGACGCTCGGCGGTGCCCGGTGCCCGCGATGGCTGGATCACGGCCCGCACGCCCGCCGCCCCGGTCGTCATCGGACACGCGATCGCCCGGGACGGCATCGATCTGTGGATCGAGAACGAGGCAGCGGTGACGCTGGACCCCATCGACGGACCTGCGTGGCGTTTGTCGGCGACCTCGGTCGACGGCGGCGGCACAGTGGTCTCGCTCGTCGGATCGCACGTGGTCGGTGACGGCGGTGCCCTGACCTCTGCGGCGGCAGCAGCTCTCGCCGGTCGGGCGACTCCGGACGACTTCGTTCGCGGCGGGCTCGACCACGATCCCCCGCGGTCGTCGGTACGCGCCGACATCGCGGACGGCGTCGGACAGATCGGTGCGGCATTGTCCGGGGTGGCGCGAGCGCTCGGACGTACGACAGTGGACGCGGTACGTTCGCGAACCTCGTCCGACGAGGTAGCAGCGGGCTCCACGGCACCCGGCCCGACTCCGAGCCGTGCCCTGGCCGTCACCGCGGCACGAGAGGGCAAGTGGGTACCGAGCACGGTGGTCGTCGACTGCGCATCGGGGGACTGGGCCGCGGCCGCAGCGAGCAGGGGCGGGAGCTCGAACAGTCTCCTTGTCGCGGTGGTGCTCGGCATTCTCACCGCGAGTGGACGCGTCGGTCCGCAGGACCGGGTACGGGTGGCCCTTCCTGTCAGCACCCGAACACCCGGCGACAGTCGCGCCAACGCGACGTCGGGGGTGTCCATTCACGTCGACGGGGGACAGGGCTACCGCGACGATCTGACGGCCATCCGCGCATCGAGCAAGCAGGCGTTCACCGACCAGGCCGACAGTACGGTGACATCGGTGTTCGAGCTGCTCAAACCACTGATGCAGGTGTTGCCCGACGTCGTCGTCGCCAAGCTGGCGGCATCGGGCTCGGCACCTCTGTGTCTGTGCTCGAACCTCGGCGATCGCGGCGCGCGACTGCGCACCATCGGAGGCGTCGACGCTGCGGCAGTGGCGATGCGGTCCATCACTCAGAACACCGATGTGGCGTTGCTCCGTCGCACCGCCGGCGGGGTCAGTGCCTGGTGGAACGACTCGGGTGACCGCGCGACGCTGTGCGTCACCGGTCTCGACCCGGACGCGTTCCCCAGCAAGGAGCACCTGCGTGGGCTGGTCGAGGCCGAGTACACGAACTGGGGCCTGACTGCCGAATTCTGGTGACCTCGAGACAAATCACAACATCGGGCGTACGCGGATTTTCGGCGGGATCCCCGGTACGGCTATGCTTTTGCGACTGTTCGAGTGTTCGAGCGCATGTGAGAAAGGGGAGCGATCCATGGCAGTGGTCGTGTTGTTCGGGTCCGAGACCGGTACGGCCGAGGAGGTCGCCGACAAGATCGCGGACGTGCTCGGTGATCACGATGCCGAGGTGCGAGACATGCTCGAGTACGAGGTCTCCGACATCGACACGGACGACTTCCACGTCGTCATCTGCTCCACCTACGGCGACGGAGAGCTCCCCACCGGCGCGGAGCCGTTCTACGAGGCACTCGTCGAGGATGCCCCCGACCTCGCAGGACTGCAGTTCGCAGTCTTCGGTCTGGGAGACAAGGTATACGAGGACACCTTCAACCGCGGCGGCGAGATCATCGCCGAAAAGCTCACCGAGCTCGGTGCGAAGCAGGTCGGCACCCACGCTCGGCACGACAGCTCGTCGAACATCAAGCCCAAGGCAATGGCCGAGGACTGGGCTCGCGAGCTGATCGATCTGTTGCCCTGAGGTAGGTCTCGCCGGTCAGATCCCGATCGGGTCGTCCGGCGAGCCGTCCCAGAGGGCGGCAAGCGACGTACCCACCCGCTCGAGAAGAGTACGAACCAGCGGCAAGCCGATGCCGATCACCGACGAGGGATCACCCTCGATGCTGTCGACGAACCAGCCGCCGAGACCGTCGAGCGTGAATGCTCCCGCTACCTGCAGCGGTTCGCCGGACGCCAGATACGCGTCGAGATCGACTGCAGACGGGGTTGCGAAACGAATCGTCGTCGAGCTGTGCGCTGCAGCCTGCGCCACCACGACTCCGGCGGTCACTCGCAGAACGGCATGACCGGTCAGCAGCGCCCCGGTCGACCCGGCCATGGTCCGCCAACGCTCACGGGCCACCTCGACGGTGTGCGGTTTACCGTGCAGCTCACCGGCAATCGACAGCATCGAATCACACCCGACGATCACCAGATCCGCCGAAGAATCCGAGAACGTCTCGGCGACTGCGGCGGCCTTGGCCCGCGCGAGTTCGGTGACCACGGTGGCGGCGGACGCGGACGGCCCCAGTTCGGCCGTCACCGCGTCCTCGTCGACTCCCGACACCCGGACGATCGGCTCCACGCCGGCACTACGAAGAACTCCGAGGCGAGCAGGTGACGCCGACGCCAGAACGAGTCGTACCGAATCGGCCCGGGTCGTCACGGGCGGCACCGTCACCGCGAGTATCGGCCCGACGCGGCGTACGAATACGCCGACTGCGCCGCGAAGCCGCGATGCATCGACGACGGTGCACCCCACAATTCCCGAGGCCGGGAATCCGTGCTCGATGCCGAATCGTTCTGCGCCGCAGTCAACACCGCCACCAGAGCCGCCACGTCCTCGTCGTCCGGATTGCCCCTGACGACCCGAATTGCCGCGGACATGCCTGAATCGGCAACGGCCTGACCGTCGTTCACGTCGTCATGATTCGTGTCGCTCATAGTGGGATGTTTCCGTGTTTCTTCGGGGGCAGGGTCACTTGTTTGCGTTCGAGCAGCCGCAACGCGGTCACGATCTGCCCGCGGGTGTGACTGGGCGGGATGACCGCATCGAGATATCCACGTTCGGCAGCGACGTACGGGTTGACCAGCGTGTCCTCGTACTGCTGCTGCAACGTCAGCCGCAACGCATCGACGTCCTCACCGTTCTTCGCGGCCTCGAGCAACTGCTTGCGGTAGACGAACCCGACCGCACCCGAGGCCCCCATCACCGCGATCTGCGCCGTCGGCCACGCCAAATTGACGTCGGCACCCATGTGCTTGGAGCCCATCACGTCGTACGCCCCGCCATAGGCTTTACGGGTGATGACGGTGATCTTCCCGACCGTCGCCTCCCCGTAGGCATACAACAACTTCGCCCCACGCCGGATGATGCCGTTGTATTCCTGGCCCGTCCCGGGCAGGAACCCCGGCACATCGACCAACGTGATGATCGGAACGTTGAAACAATCACAGGTGCGGACGAACCGGGCTGCTTTCTCCGAGGCATCGATATCCAACGTGCCGGCGAACTGGGTGGGCTGATTGGCCACGATCCCCACCGACCGGCCGTCGATCCGCCCGAACCCGACGATGATGTTGCGAGCCCGACCCTCCTGGACTTCGAGGAATTCGTCGTCGTCGAGGATCCGGCGGATCACCTCGTGCATGTCGTACGGAGTGTTCGGCGAATCCGGAATCAGAGTGTCGAGTTCGAGGTCCTCCGCCGTCAACGAATCCTCGATCGCCCCGACGATCGGATCCGACGCCACCGTCCGCGGGGCATCGGCCCGATTGTTCGACGGCAAATACGACAGGAGGTCGCGGACGTAGTCGAGGGCGTCCTGCTCCCCGGACGCGACGTAGTGCGCGACACCGGACTTCTCCATGTGGGTGTGCGCGCCACCGAGCTCTTCCATCGTCACGTTCTCCCCGGTGACGGTCTTGATGACATCGGGGCCGGTGACGAACATCTGACTGGTGCCATCGACCATGACCACGAAATCGGTCAACGCTGGGGAGTAGACGTGCCCACCGGCGGCGGGGCCCATGATCAGCGAGATCTGTGGGATCACCCCGGATGCGCGGACGTTGCGGTGGAAGATCTCCCCGTACAACCCGAGGGAGACCACCCCTTCCTGGATGCGGGCCCCGGCGCCTTCGTTGATGCCCACCAACGGCCGCCCGGTCTTGATCGCCAGGTCCATCACCTTGACGATCTTCTCGCCGTAGATCTCCCCCAAACTGCCGCCGAAGACGGTCGCGTCCTGGGAGAACACGCACACATCACGGCCGTCGACCGTGCCGTAGCCGGTGACGACACCGTCACCGAAGGGGCGATTGTCACCCAACCCGAAATTCTGTGATCGGTGCCGCGCCAACGCATCGAGTTCGACGAACGAGCCCTCGTCGAGCAGGGCGGTGATCCGCTCGCGCGCGGTCAACTTGCCCTTCGCGTGGACCCGCTCCACCGCCGCCTCACCCGACGGCATCTCCGCAGCCCCCAGACGTTTACGAAGATCGGCCAATTTACCCGCAGTGGTATGGATATCGGGTGCATCTGCCGACCCGGGTGCAGTGGAATCCTGGACGCTGGTCATGGGGCAACACTTTAACTGCGAGTGTGATCTGCGCCCCGACCGAGGGTGGTTCACGAGCCGACGTCGGTTCGTGCCGAACCCATATGCTGGTGGTCATGTGGACCAATCTGGATCGCCCACCGCTCGACGTCCGTGCACTCCGTCGAGCCTTGGTGGACGGACCGCAGGCCTCGTGGTCTCGGGTGGACGTGGTGACCGAGACCGGTTCGACCAATGCCGACCTCGTCGCTGCGGCGGCAGATCGGGCGGACCGGACGGCCTTGATCGCCGAACATCAGGGGAGTGGGCGGGGCAGGCATTCGCGTCCGTTCTCCGGTGCTCCGCGATCGCAGATATTGCTGTCGATGCTGCTGAAGTTCCCGGGGATCGACCCGGCGGTGCTGGGTTGGCTGCCGCTGATGACCGGCGTGGCTCTGGTCGATGCGCTGCGTACCGTGGCCGAGGTCGATGCGCGGTTGAAGTGGCCGAACGACGTTCTGATCGGCGGTAGGAAGGTCTCGGGCATTCTGGCCGAAGTAGCCGCCCACGGACCGAGTCCGACCGTGGTCATCGGCCTGGGAGTGAACGTCTCGATGACCGAGGCCGAGCTCCCGGTGCCCACGGCGACGTCACTCGCGCTCGAACAGGCCGCGGTGCTCGATCGAGACACCCTGGTGCGTGCGATCCTGCGCGGGGTGGCCGCCGAGGTGGATTCGTGGCGGGATGCGCACTGGGATACCGAGGCGCTGGCGCACCGATACAGAGATCGGTGCGGCACCATCGGACAGCGAGTGCGTGTCGACCTCCCCGGCGGCGAGCACGAAGTGGGAACCGCTGTCGATGTGGACGAACACGGCCGGATTGTGATCGAGGTCGAACGTGCCGGCTCCGCATCGCCCTCGGTTCTCGCGGTGGCCGCCGGCGACGTCACTCATCTCCGACCTGTCTCGTGAGACCATCTTCACCCGGGCAGATCCGGCGCGAATAGTCAGGAGTGCACGTGGGTTACCCACAGGATGCGTTGGCCGACGAGGAAGAGCTACTGCTTCACCGTCACCCGCATTGGAAGATGTTGATCCTGCCGTCGATCACGTTCGTGCTCGCCACGGGTCTCGCCGGCGTCGCCCTCGGTGTCGCAGGTGCCCGACTCGAATCCACGGCCGCCGATGTGGCCACGATCGCCGCGCTGGTGGTGTGGGCAGCGATCGTCGGGTGGCGATGCCTGGTTCCGCTCGTGAGCTGGAAGTGCACTCACTTCATCGTCACCGATCGTCGGGTCCTCGTTCGGCAGGGTGTGCTCACGCATTCCGGAATCGACATCCCCATGAGCCGCATCAGCAACGTGCAATTTCGACACGGGCTGCTGGACAGGATGCTCGGTACCGGCACCCTGATCATCGCGTCGGCGTCGGACGACCCACTCGAGTTCGACGACATTCCGCAGGTGCAACGCGTCCATTCGTTGCTCTACCAGCAAGTATTCGACTCCATGGACTTTCGTCGCGAGTCCGTTCACGATCGGGACCGAGCATTCGAGCCGATGGCCGACGATGCACCGGCCGAGTCCAAGCCCGGTTGGCGCGCGGGGAAACGCAGGTAACACAGGCTGTTCTCACATTCGAACCGTAGGGTTGCCGACGTGACCGATGTTCTGCTTGCCGAAGACGACGAAGCTATCGCCGCACCCCTCTCCCGTGCCCTCGGGCGCGAGGGCTACACCGTGACCGTCGAACAGACCGGGCCGGCCACGCTACAGCGTGCTCTCGACGGCAAATTCGACTTGCTGATCCTGGACCTGGGGCTGCCCGGAATGGACGGCCTCGAAGTGTGCCGTCAGGTCCGCGCCAACCGGTCCGAGGTGGCCGTGTTGATGCTCACCGCGCGCACGGACGAGGTCGACTTCGTCGTCGGCCTCGACGCCGGTGCCGACGACTATGTGGGCAAGCCGTTCCGGCTCGCCGAGCTGATGGCTCGGGTTCGAGCGCTCCTGCGTCGACGCGGTGCCGGCGAGGACGTTCCGATCGAGGTCGGTGCAATTCGCCTCGAACCGGCCGCCCGACGGGTGCTCGTCGGAGGTACCGAGATCTCGCTGGCCAACAAGGAATACGAGTTGCTCAAGGTGCTGCTCGATCACGCCGGTCAGGTGGTCTCGCGGGAGGTCATCTTGCGCGAGGTGTGGGGCGACGCGGAGTTGCGCGGATCCAAGACCCTCGACATGCACATGTCCTGGTTGCGCCGCAAGATCGGCGACGAAGGACCGGTGGCGGAGCGTCGCATCGCGACCGTTCGCGGTGTCGGATTCCGCATCAACAGCGACTAGTCGTCGATGCGGCGTCGAATCCTGGTCTCCATTCTCGCTGTCGTCATCATGACGGCCCTGCTGCTCGGGCTGCCGCTGATGTACACGGCCTGGCTGTGGGTCGAGGACTTCACTCGAAACGATCTGCAGGCACGCCTCGACCGAATGGCCGCGGAGATCATCTCGCAGGAGGGGTTGGCCGGACTGATCGAGGGTCAACTCGACATCGGTTCGCTGCGTCTGGCGATTCCGCAGGGTGGCCGCCTCGTCGTCATCTATCCGACGCCGGAGGACGCCGCGTCCCGTGCCGACATCGGCCAGGCATCCGTCCCCCGGCCACTCGTCGAATCGTTGTCGATGGGGACCTCGGGATCACTGCGACTCGAAGTACCGTCCGACGACATGCGTTCACTGCAGCGGCAGGCTCTCGGCGCGGTGACTCTGGTGGTCCTGGCGTCCGCGCTGGCAGGAACCGTGGTGGCCGTGCTCACCGCCAAGCGACTGGCCGATCCGTTGCAGGACGTCGCGCGGCGGGCGGCCCGACTGGCCGAGGGCGACTTTCGGCCGGACCCGCGTCGGCACGGCATTGCCGAGCTGGACCGGGTGTCGGAGGTTCTCGACTCGGCCACCGTCGAGATCGCCGGGCGGCTGCAGCGCGAACACACGTTGGTTGCCGACGTCTCGCATCAACTTCGTAGCCGCCTGACCGCCGTTCGACTGCGGTTGGACGAGATCTCCACCCATCCGGACC
This sequence comes from Rhodococcus sp. NPDC080181, assembly GCF_040702225.1. NCBI lineage: Bacteria > Bacillati > Actinomycetota > Actinomycetes > Mycobacteriales > Nocardiaceae > Rhodococcus > Rhodococcus sp. NPDC080181. Next base: position 135,008 of record NZ_JBFBKN010000014.1, on the reverse strand, counting down.
CCGCGGTGGTCGACGAGGCGAACGAGGCGATGGATCAGGTCGATCGGTTGACCCTGGCCATCGACGAACTCGTCCGCTCCTCCCGCAGCGACGGCGCCGCCGATGCGCACGAGGTATCGGTCATCGAGGAACTGACCGGCACGGTGGTCGAATGGCAGCGAAATTTCGACGATGCAGGTCGGAGTCTGGTGCTCAAGGGCGACGCCGACCTCCAGGCGTCGGTGACCGGCTCGCGTCTGCGCGAGGCCGTGTCGGTACTGGTCGACAACTCTCTGGTGCACGGCGACGGTGCCTGCACGGTTGCCGTGCGCGCCGTGTCCGCCGCCGAGGGGACCGACCGGCGGCGAGAGAAACTGGTCTGTGTCGAGGTGTCCGACGAGGGTCCAGGGGTGAGCAACGAACTGGCACCCCACATCTTCGACCGCGGATTCTCCGGAGCCGGTTCGACCGGAGTCGGTCTCGCGCTGGCCCGGGCCCTGATCGAGGCCGACGGCGGACGGTTGGAACTACAGCGCAGACGACCGGCACTGTTCTCGGTGTTCCTGCCCGCTCGGCGCGAATCGTCGCCCGCGCTCTCGCGGCGCGAACCACGCTGACCGAACTGGGGGTCAGTCGAGCGCGTTCGATGCGTCGGTCGGATCCCCGTTGCGCTCGGCGTCCACTTCCAGGATGGTGCGCGCGTTGTCCTCGGGAAAAGCGAAGCGACGCAGCGCCCAGAAGCGGAACGCCATCTGGAGCAGGTTGCCGATGATGTAGTTCAGCACGAAGTCGATGACGACCACCATCGTCAGCGACTCGTTGGTGTCGCGGATGTCGAAGATGTTGTTCGCGATCCACAGCGGACCGGCGGCGATGAGCACTCCGATGCCGCTGATGGCGAAGAAGAGAAGCGCTTCGTGGTGGCGTTCGCGCCCGCCGCGGTGCTTGAAGGCCCACTCACGGTTGAGGAAATAGCTGAGCAGGGTGGCGAGCACGCCCGAGATGATCTTCGCGATCACCGGCTTCTGCTCGAGCACCGTCAGGCTCAGCGAGTAGAAGATGATGAGGTCGAACACCATCGTCGTACCGCCCACGATGGCGAACTTGATCAACTCGCTGTGCCGGATCGCAAGGTCCCTGATGGGCTTGGGTAAGCGCTGAAGCACGCTGTCGATCGTCGGCACAACGGTGAAGTCTACGAAACGAACGCCCGATCCGGCGAACCGACGCTCTGTTCATCAGCGTTTCCACAGTCTTGACGACAGTGTTTCCACGTTCTTCGCGACAACGACGACCGCCGTGCGACTGCCGGTTCGGCCCGAACCGGCAGGACATGACACCATGGTGAGCCGTGACAGGTACCGAACCGCGCCCCACCGCTGCGCGCCCGTCGTCGACCGGAATGCCCGTCGTGACGATGATCGGCGGAGGTCAGCTGGCCCGCATGACCCATCAGTCGGCCATCGAACTCGGCCAAACGCTGCGCGTGCTCGCCGCGGGCGCAGACGAGCCGGCGGCTCAGGTGAGCCCCGACGTCGTGTTCGGGCTGCACGACGACCTCGATGCGCTGCGCACGGCCGCGACCGGATCCAACGCCCTGACCTTCGACCACGAGCACGTGCCGACGGAGCACCTCGAGACCCTGGTCGCCGAGGGCGTCAACGTCCAGCCGCCACCGAGCGCGCTGATCTTCGCGCAGGACAAACTGCGCATGCGTCGAAAGCTCGAAGAGCTGGGGGCACCCGGACCGGCGTACGCGGAGGTGTCGTGGGCGCAGGACGCCATTGCGTTCGGTGACGAACACGGGTGGCCGGTTGTCCTCAAGGCGGTCCGCGGCGGCTACGACGGCCGCGGTGTCTGGATGCCCGCCGACGCCGAGGAAGCCGAAGAGATCGTCACTGCCCAGCTCGACCTCGGTGTGCCGCTCATGGTCGAGGAGAAGGTCGCCATGCGCCGCGAGTTGTCGGCGATGGTCGCGCGATCGCCGTTCGGTCAGGGTGCTGCGTGGCCCGTCGTACAGACCGTGCAACGACACGGACAATGCGCGGTGGTTCTGGCCCCGGCTCCCGACCTGGACGAGGACGTCGCCACGTACGCCGGTCGGCTGGCGCTCGATATCGCGGGTGCCCTCGGCGTCGTCGGAGACCTCGCGGTCGAGCTGTTCGAGACCACCTCGGGCAAGCTTCTGGTGAACGAGCTGGCCATGCGGCCGCACAACTCCGGTCACTGGACCATGGACGGCTGCCGCACCTCGCAGTTCGAGCAGCATCTGCGTGCGGTGCTGGACTACCCGCTGGGTGACACCGATCCACTGGCACCGTTGACGGTGATGGCGAACATCCTGGGTGCGCCCGAAGCGCCGGAGATGACGATGGACGAACGCCTGCATCACCTGTTCGCGCGCATGCCCGACGCCAAGGTGCACCTGTACGGCAAGACCGAGCGGAAAGACCGAAAGATCGGCCACGTGAACATTCTGGGCGCGAGGTCCGGATCGCTCGGCGACCCGGCCTACGTGGCGGCCGTACGTGAACGAGCCGAACGTGCAGCGCATTGGATGTCGCACGCCGAATGGACCGACGGATGGGACCCGCACCATGACTGACGAATCCGGTACCGCCGTCGTAGGCCTGATCATGGGCAGCGATTCCGACTGGCCGACCATGGAGGCCGCAGCAGAAGCGCTGGCGGAGTTCGGTATTCGTTTCGAGGTCGGCGTGGTCTCGGCGCATCGCACACCTCAGCGGATGCTCGACTACGCCCGCGAGGCCGCCGGTCGCGGAATCAAAGTGATCATCGCCGGTGCCGGGGGAGCGGCGCACCTGCCGGGCATGGTGGCGTCGGCGACGCCACTGCCGGTCATCGGCGTTCCGGTACCGCTGAAGTATCTCGACGGTATGGACTCGCTGCTCTCGATCGTGCAGATGCCGGCCGGTGTGCCCGTTGCGACGGTCTCCATCGGTGGTGCTCGCAATGCGGGGTTGCTCGCCGTCCGGATTCTGGGAGCGTCCGATCCTGTTCTGCAGCAACGGATGTCGGCCTTCCAGTCCTCTCTCGAGGCCATGGTTCTGGACAAGGACGCGGCACTGCGAACCACGCTGCTGGGATGAGTGCCGCGGCGTCGCGGCGCGAGCAGATTCGACGAGCCGGCCGCGGCAAGTGGCAGTCGGTGTCGGTGACCCGGCTGGCACTGCGCTACGCGCAGCTGTGGGGCGGAACGGCGCGTTTCGACGACGAGTTCTCGATCTTCGTGTGTTCCGGCCTGCGCGGCGGATTCGGCCGCGGCGGAACCACATTCGGTGGGGCCTACCTGACGGCGAACAACACCGCCCGTCGGGTGCTGCGGCACGAGGCGATTCACGCCGACCAGTGGGCGAGGTTCGGGCTGACCTTTCCGTTCCGCTACCTCGTCGAGGAAGCGCGTCACCGCGGCAGCGCCAACCGGTTCGAGATCGAAGCGGGACTCGCGGACGGCGGCTACCGCCCGACCGGATGAGGCGACAAGTCAGTCGAGGGTCGTCGTGACCTTCTCGGTGTCGATGCGTCGTTCCTTCTTGCTCTCGTCGGAGTTGGCCACCTGTACCAACGACGCTCCGGCCGCGAGCACCGAGAGCAGTCCGTCGATCAACTCGTCGGCGTTGGTCCAGGATGCACTGGACAACACTCGGTCCGCGGCCGAGAGAGAATGGGCCTCGGCGCGTTCTCTTGCTGCGGCGAGGACGTCGTCCACCGAGCGGCCGTCCAATGCCGCGGACCCGGATCCGTTTGCCCTGAATTGGTCACCGTGTACGCGAACCGAGGTGGCGTAGTCGGTCATCCCGAGGGGCAGATCGGGGACTGCCTTGCCGAAGGCATCGAGCGAGAGCGCCAGAACTTCGTCGACGTCGGGTGCGTCGTCGAGGCGGTCGCCGTGCACCAGCGCGAGATCCGCGGAGTCGTCTGCACCGAGCACCACCTCGCCGCCGGTCCACCAGATTCCCAGAAGTACGGCAGCGGTCTGCCAGTGCGCCGGCAACAGCACGCACACGCGCGCGCCCTGATCGAGTGCGAACTCGTCACGGAGCAGGTTGGCAGTCTTGGCCGCCCAGTTCGCCAGTGTCACGGCGGACACCTCGACCCGCTCGCCGGTGGCATCGTCGTAGTACGTGATGCGGGGACCGGCCGGGTCTGCCGCCAGGATCGGCTCGAGCAGGGTTTGAGTCAGGTTCGAAGCCACACCACGACCCTAGTCGACGCCTACCCGCCCCGACCTCCGCACTGCGTTCGTACCGTCAGTTCACGCACATGGGGCCGGTGGAACCCGCGTCGATCGGTGCCGCAGGTTCCTCGGGGACTGCTGTACCTGCTTCGGGTGCCACGGTTTCGGCCGTCGCGGCCTGACCCGAGCCGGGGCCGGCATAGTCGTCGGCGAGCACGACCCGGACGGCATCGGCCGCCATGGTGTCGTCGGCGGTGATCTGCAGGCCACCGAGTGCTGCCGACACGGCGCGAGCGGCGTCGCTGTCCACGTCGGCGGTCTGGATGCGGCTCGTGGAGATGGACGAGCCCTCGTAGTTGCCGATGGTGCCACCGACGTACCCGAGCGCCGTCAATGATCCGGCCACACCGTTGGCCAGACCTTCGATACCGCTGTCGTTCGCGACGTCCACCGTCACCGTCGACGGATCGACGGCCGGCGCATCCGAATTCTCGGCGTTGGTCTCGGCGGAGTTCCCGTCCTCGAGTAGTCCGGCGACGTATTTCTTCACTGCTGCCGGGTCGACCTGCACGATGGATTCGCCGTAGTCGGTCGTCGCATTGATGTCGACCGCGGGGATGGTCTCGAACTTGACCTTGCCACCGGCGAGATCCTGCAGGCGAGTGGCGAACTGCAGGATGTCCCAGTCCGAATCGAGGGTGACCGACCGCTGCACCGCGGTACTGAGCTGACCGAGCTTGCTCGGATTGCTCAACGTCTTGGCGCTGAGCACACTGCGTACGAGGGAGGCCATGAAGACTTGCTGGCGCACGATCCGGTCCAGGTCACCGCGGGGCAGATCGTGTCGTTGCCGGACGAAACTCAGCGCCTGCGAACCGGACAGGTTCTGCTCACCGGCGGCGAAGTTCGCACCCGACAGCGGCTCCTGGACCGGATTGTTCAGGCATACCGCTACTCCGCCGACGGCGTCGGTCAGCAGAACGAAACCGAGCAGGCCGACCTCTGCGTAGTGATCGACCGTGATGCCGGTCAGGTTGGCGACGGAATCGATCAGCGCTTCGCGTCCGGCCTCGGTGGCCTGCGGTTCGGCGTCGGCATCGGAGACTCCCTGCTCGACCAGCTCGAGCCGTTTGTTCTCCTTGGTCGCTCCGTACGCGGCGTTGATCTTGGACATTCCGATCCCGGGCACCTCGACGTACGAGTCGCGCGGGATGGAGATGGCAGTGGCCGACGAGCCGTCGTTCGGGACGCGGATCAACACGATCGTGTCCGTGTTCGACGCAACTTCCTCGCCTGCGTTCAGCGAGGCCAGTTCTTCCGGTGAGAGCGCGTTGCCGTGGGCGTCGGTGCGGCTGTCGGTGCCGACCATCAGGATGTCGACCGCGCCGTCCGCTGCGCCGCCCAGACCGAGGCCGCCCGCAGTGGCGATGTTCGACCGCAGACTGTCCACGCTGCGCCACGCGAAGCCGGTCACCAACAGGACGAGTACCGACAACACGGCCACGGCAACGTGCGTCGCCGGCCAGCGACCGCCTGCGCCCGGTCGGCGGGGTGCCTCGCCTGCGTCCGGTCGTCGGTCGTCGCCTCGGGGCTCGCGCTGCGGTCGTCGTGCACGGCCGGCCGTGGTTCGTCGTTCGTCGCCGCGTACGCCGCCTCGGCGATGCACGCCCGGTTCGCCGTCTGCAGGGGGACGAACAGGGCGATCCTGAGAGTCGCGCCCGCGGGGCGCGCGAGGGTCGATGTCACGGTCGCGTCGGTCGCCGCGCAGGCCGTCGCCGTCGGCTCGCCGCGAGGTGCGCCGGTGTGGTGGGGGCGTGCGCTCACCTCCGTGCGTGCCTGAATCTCGTGGCACCTTCGACCCTTTCCTCGTTTCCGGCAGGCATGGACACCCACCGACAGACGTTCACTCCCCCCGACTCGAAGGTTACTGGCGATCGGCCGCGCTCTCGCCGAACCGACCGCGGCGTGCCACACTTGGCAACCGTGAATGCGATCGTGGTGACCGGTGCACACGGCCAGTTGGGCCGACGGGTGGTCTCGCTCGCCGCCGAGCGTGATTCCGACGTCGAGGTGCACGGCTATTCGTCCGCCGACCTGGACATCACCGACCCCGATGCCGTCGACGCCGTGGTGACTGCGGGTGCGACCGTCGTCAACTGCGCCGCATACACCGCCGTCGATGCCGCCCAAACCGACGAGTCCAGGGCCATGGCCGTCAATGCCGACGGTCCTCGAAATCTCGCGCGGGCGTGCGGGCGTGTCGGTGCCCGACTGATTCACATTTCCACCGACTATGTGTTCGACGGCACAGCGACCGAGCCGTACGACGTCGACGCGGCGACCGCGCCGAAGTCCGTGTACGGACGCACCAAGTTGGCCGGGGAAACGGCGGTACGTGAGGAACTTCCCGAGGCCGTCATCGTGCGCACCGCATGGGTCTACGACAACACCGGCAAGAACTTCGTCACCACGATGCGAAGACTCGAAGGCGAGCGGGAGACCGTCTCGGTGGTCGACGACCAGATCGGATCGCCCACCTTCGCCCTCGACCTGGCCGCCGGTCTGCTCGAGATCGAAGCCGACGCGACGGTGACCGGCCGGACCCTTCACTTCACCAACGCCGGGCAGGCGAGCTGGTACGACCTCGCCCGGGCAGTGTTCTCGGGAATCGGTGCCGACCCCGACCGGGTGCGACCGTGTTCGAGCGCAGAGTACGTCGTCCCGGCACCTCGGCCCGCATACTCGGTGCTGTCACCGAATGCGTGGTCCGCAGCCGGGCTCGGTGCGCCCCGCACCTGGTCCGAGGCTCTGACGGCGGCTCTTGCTCGGTCGTGATGCGGGATCGATGCTCGCCTCGGGCTAGTCTTGCCCGCGTGAGTTCCGACCTGGCCGTGGTGACGGTGACCTATTCCCCCGGCGAATACCTCGAGCAATTTCTGACGTCTCTACGCGAGTCCACGACTCGGCCCGTGCGAGTCATCATGGCCGACAACGGGTCGGTCGACGGCACTCCGGAAGCTGCCGAGGCGGCGTTCGCGGAAGCAGAATTGCTGCGTACCGGCGCCAACATCGGCTACGGCGCTGCCGTCAATCGGGCGATCGCCGCGGTCGACCCCGAGGTCGAATTCGTCGTGGTCGCCAATCCGGATGTCAGGTGGCACCCCGGGTCCCTTGACGGATTGCTCGACGCCGCGGCGCGATGGCCGCGCGCAGGTTCGCTGGGCCCACTCATTCGTGAGCCGGACGGGTCGCGATACCCGTCCGCGCGATCGGTGCCCGATCTGACGTCCGGGGCCGGCCACGCAATTCTGGGCAAGCTCTGGCCGACCAATCCGTGGACTCGGCGATACCGCCAGGAGAACGAGACGGTGTCCGAGCGGCCGGTGGGATGGCTGTCGGGATCATGCCTGTTGCTTCGCCGCGCGGCGTTCGACTCCATCGACGGGTTCGATTCGCGCTACTTCATGTACATGGAGGACGTGGACCTCGGCGACCGGCTCGGTAGGGCGGGTTGGCAGAACGTCTACGTACCCGAGGTCGAGGTCACGCACTCGAAAGGCCATGCGGCAGGACGGCATCCGGAAGTGATGCTGCCCGCACACCACACCAGCGCCTACCGATTCCAGGCCGACAGACACGACCGGGTGTGGCAGGCTCCACTACGATGGGCGCTGCGCGCGGGTCTCGGTCTTCGCTCGAAGGTCGTTGTGACTTCGGCGCTTCGGGCCCGAGCTCGTGAAGAACGACCGTCGGACGAGAGAACAGAGGCTGGACATGTCGGATAGTTCCCCATCGGTCGCCGCACGGACGGATGCAGTGATCTTGGTCGGCGGCAAGGGAACTCGACTGCGCCCGTTGACTCTGTCGGCACCGAAGCCGATGCTCCCGACTGCAGGACTCCCGTTTCTCACCCACCTGCTGGCCAGGATCAAGGCTGCGGGCATCGAACACGTGGTTCTCGGAACGTCGTTCAAAGCCGAAGTGTTCGAGCAACATTTCGGCGACGGGTCGGCGTTGGGCATCGAACTCGAGTACGTGTTCGAGACCGAGCCCATGGGCACCGGCGGCGGAATCAGAAACGTGCTGCCGCGACTGCGGGCAGACAACGTCATGGTGTTCAACGGTGACGTGTTGGGTGGTACCGATCTGACGGCAGTGCTCGATACGCACCGCACGACCGACGCGGACGTGACGTTGCATCTCGTTCGGGTCGGCGATCCCCGAGCGTTCGGTTGTGTCCCGACCGACGAGAACGGCCGAGTCACCGCGTTTCTGGAGAAGACCCAGGATCCGCCGACCGACCAGATCAATGCCGGTTGCTACGTGTTCAAGCGTGAGATCATCGAGTCCATCGCAGCCGACCGGCCGGTGTCGGTGGAGCGAGAGGTGTTCCCTGCCCTGCTCGCCGAGAACAAGAAGGTCTACGGGCACGTCGACAGTGCGTACTGGCGCGACATGGGTACGCCGGAGGATTTCGTCAAGGGATCGGCCGACCTGGTTCGCGGGATCGCGCCGTCGCCCGCACTGCACGGAGATCGCGGTGAGTCCCTGGTTCACCCCGGAGCGGGTGTCGCGCCGGGCGCACTGCTGATCGGTGGAACCGTCGTCGGACGTGGTGCCGAGATCGGCGCAGGCGCTCGTCTCGACGGCGCGGTGGTGTTCGACGGTGCGATCGTCGAAGCGGGGGCCGTGGTCGAACGATCCATCCTGGGTTTCGGAGCCCGCATCGGACCGCGCGCACTCGTGCGTGACGCCGTCATCGGTGACGGTGCCGATATCGGAGCTCGGTGCGAGTTGCTGCGCGGCGCACGGGTATGGCCAGGAGTGAAGCTGCCCGACGGGGGAGTGCGCTTCTCCACCGACGTCTGATCGTCGTCCCGAGGGGCTGAGCGGGGCCGCCCGGGCGGATCAGCGATGCGCGGCGAGCGCGACGAGATGGTCGATGGTCTCGCGCTCGGCCGAGTCGGGTAGTTCGTCCACCGGCCACCAGCGCAGGTCCGTCGATTCGTCGCTGCGCACGGCGCGCGCGCCGTCCGGGGCGCGCACCAGGAACCGCAGGTCCAGGTGCCGGGTCGGCTTACCCAGTGAGCACGTGATCGGGTGAGTGTGCGCCGAGAGCAACTCGGGATCGATCGACAGATCGGTAATTCCGGATTCTTCGGTCGCCTCGCGCAGCGCTGCGGCGACGACCGTCTCGTCCTCGGGTTCGCAGTGACCGCCCAGCTGAATCCACCGGCCCACCCGGGGATGCAGGGTCAGCAGAACGTGTCGTCCCGACGCGTCGAGTACCAGCGACGATGCCGTGATGTGGCCGGCCTCGTTCGCGCGAAGACACGCGTCGGGATTGCTGTGCAGAAAGGCGATCACGGTGTGTCGAAGGGATTCGTCCCTGGAGTCGGTCGGTGCCCATCGATCGAGTGTCTCGGCCGCGGACTGCCACAGTGAGGAAGCGGACATCGTCGGTCAGAGCTCCACCAGCGAAGACCCGGGCGCGGCCGGATCTCGTACCGCCAGCGGCTCGCTGGGGTGTCCGATTGCGATGGCCCCCAATGCTTTCCAGTCCGCACGCAAGCCGAGCTCGGCGCGGACGGTATCGGCGGCGAAGATCGTCGAACCGATCCAGCAGCTACCGAGATCGCGAACGGCCAGGGCGACGAGCAAACCCTGAACGGCGGCACCGACCGCCACGGTGAACATGGTGTCCTCCGCTGCGCGACGCCTCTCGTCGGGATAGGTGTGCGCCCCGTCCGGCACACAGAACGGAATCACGATTTCCGGCGCATCGAACAGAATGTCACCGCGGCTCAGCCTCGCGGCGATGCGGTCCTCGGTCAGCCCGTCTCCGGCCAGATCGGCTCGCCACTGCTCGCGCATGGTCTCGAGCAGTCGTCGACGCACCGCGGGCGTTCTGATCCAGACGAATCTGACGGGGTGGGTGTGATGCGGGGCGGGGGCGGTGAGGGCGTCCGCGACGGCGTCACGAATCGAGTCCGGGTCGACTGCGTCGGGGGAGAACGATCGAACCGACCGCCGGCGGAGCAGGGCCTCACGTCGACCACGTTCGAGTGCCTCGGCGGTTCCCAGCCAGAACAAATCGTCTTCGCCGCCGCGCAGCAGCGTGGCGGCGGTGGAGCCGTCGTCGACCGGTGACAGGCCGCGGACGACGGCTATCGGAACGCCACCCAGCTTGCCCTTCACGAGATCGCCTGCCGCAGCGAGCTCGTCGGCGATGGCGACTTCGGTGACGATCAGTTCGTTGCCCTGGCCGTCTTCTGCCCCGGCGTATCGATGGACGACCGCCAGGCCGGCAGACCCGATCGCGGCATCGGTCTGACCGATCCGCCAGGCCCGGCCCATCGTGTCGGTGATCACGACAGCCACGGTGACTCCGGCCGACGCGTGCAGTGCTCGCCGAAGAGCCGCCGCGCTGGCGTCGGGATTCTCCGGGAGCAGCGCCAGTTCGCTGCCGTCGACGTTGGACCCGTCGATACCCGACGCGGCTTGCACGATGCCGAGGCGGTTCTCGGTGATGAGTGTCCGGCCTTTTCGGGCGACGACGCGAACGGCCTCCTGATCGACGAGGACCCGGCGGGCCGCGTCCCGCTCCTTGGGGTCCTGCGGTGCGGGCACCAGACGTCCCTCGACCTTGGAGACGATCTTGCTGGTGACCACGAGGACGTCTCCGTCGCGCAGCCAGGGCGCTCGGTCGACGATCGCTGCGGCGAGATCGTCGCCCGGACGAAACTCGGGAAGTCCCGTGACCGGCAGGATTTCGATCGATCCGCCCGGTGCGTGGTCACCGGGAGCCTCCGGCATCGACGCCACGTCGCGTGGGGCGGTCACAGTTCGAGTCCGGCTGCGCGCAGGGCGGTGCGGGCCATCACCGCTGTGGTCTCCGGGTCGGTCATCAGCAACGGAATCGACTGCACGTCGACTCCGTCGACCACCGCCGAGTCGGTGCTGTGCACCAGCCAGGCGTCGAGAATGCCGGTGCCGCTTCGGCTTCCGTAGAGGCGGCCGACGGCCTCGGCCGTCGTCTCGACGCCGATGACCGAGAGGCACTCGTCTGCCATGCCGCGCAACGGTTTACCGTCCACCACCGGGGACAGGCCGACGACCTTGGCGGCGGTGGTGCGGAGTGCGCCGCGGATGCCGGGTACGGCAAGAATTGCGCCGACACTGACCACCGGGTTGGACGGGGCCAGGATCACCGCGTCGGCCTCGGCGATCGCTTCGGCGACTCCCGGTGCGGCAGTGGCCTGTTCGGCACCGATATGAGCGAAACTGTGCGTGGGAATCTGCGCGCGGTAGCGAACCCACCACTCCTGGAAGTGGATTGCGCGTTGCTGCTCGCCGCTGGGGTCGTCGGGGTCGGTGACCACGACGTGTGTTTCCGAGCGGTCGTCGGTGACCGGCAGCAATCGGACCCCGGGCTGCCATCGGTTGCACAGTGCCTCGGTGACGGCCGACAGCGGAAATCCGGTGCGCAGCATGCGACTGCGGATCAAGTGCGTGGCGATGTCCCTGTCGCCGAGGCCGAACCAGTCGGGATCTGCTCCGTAGGCGGCCAACTCGTCGCGGGCGTTCCAGGTCTCCGCGACCCGGCCCCAGCCGCGCTCGGTGTCGATTCCGTTTCCGAGGGTGTACATGCACGTGTCGAGATCCGGGCAGATGCGAAGGCCGTGCATCCAGACGTCGTCGCCGACGTTGACCACCGCCGTGATCTCGTTCTCGGGTTCGTCGCCGAGAAGGGAGTCGCCGAACAGGGATTTGAGCCCCTGGAGGAACCGTGCGCCACCGACGCCACCGACCAGAACAGTAACTTTCACAACATGCGAGCCTAGTGCGGTTGCCGCCCGCCCGGGTGAGCGCCCACCCGGACCGTCCGCGGGGCCGGGATCCGAGCCCGAGAACCGCCGCGACACGCACGGGACGCGCTCCGATTCGGGGAGACAGCCGATTTCGGGCATGGGATGGTATTGGATTTGTGCGATCGGCTTGACCGCGACACACCTGTACGTGTCTAATCACAGGTATGTCATTCAGCGTTCGCGGCACGAGTTCGACTGCAGCGAACCTGGTTTCGAACACTCGTTCCCTTCCTGTTCGTCCCTGAGTGGACGTGGAGTAGAGGTCGAGAGTTGGACGGGTGGAGAGCCGGCTCGGACGTACCAGCTCGATCGAATACCGGCGCGGGGCAAGGTATTCGAGATTACGAGGACCGAAATATCTGCGCTACCACAGGTGAGGAGGCGGAAGCGATGTATGACCAGCACGTGACACGTGATCAGCGGGGCGGACCCACTGCACACCTCAGCGCTGTCGACGACGCGCCGCAAACCGAGTCCGATTCCGGCGTGGATTCGAGCGTCTCCGTCGACGCCGGTTCTGCGTACGTGACCCCGTCGAACGATGCAGTCGACGGCGAACTCTCGAGTGACGCCGTGCAAATCGATCAGGACATCGACAGCCCTGATGTCGACAGCCCGGATGTCGACGACGTCGATAACGACGACTCGGACAACGACGCCGATTCGATGCCGTTCGTGGCCGAATCGGTTCCACCCGCCAAGCCGTTCCTGAGTCTCGTGGCGGGTTTCGACGAGATGTTCGAGGAGATCGAGGATCAGTGGCAGGAGCGCGCCCTGTGCGCTCAGACCGATCCCGAAGCCTTCTTTCCCGAAAAGGGCGGCTCCACCCGCGAAGCGAAGCGAATCTGTCTCGGCTGCGAGGTCAAGGACGAATGCCTCGAATACGCTCTCGCCAACGACGAGCGATTCGGAATCTGGGGCGGACTGTCCGAGCGTGAGCGTCGTCGGCTGAAGCGCGGGATCGGCTGAGCCGAACGCGCTCAGGAGGATCCACCCACGAGCCGACGCTGCATCACGGCTCGGCGCTGGCGGGGTCCACCTCGTCTGGATCGATCCCCAAATATGTCGCTACCTGCTCGACCAGGACCTCGAACAGTAGGTCCTCCAAATCTTCCGGATGCTTGGCGCGCCGCTCGAGCGGACGCCGGAACAGCACCACACGGGCGCGTGTCGTCTCTCCGCGCTTGTCGATCCCTGCGGGGACCAGTCGCGACAGGGGTACCGGTCCTTCTGCGACCACCTCGGGCGGCCACGTGACCGATTCCGGGTCCAACGCCCTGATCTTGGGCACGTCGTCGACGGCGATGTCGAGCTTCGAGAGCTTGTCGTGCCACCGGTGGTCGATGCGCGCGAACGCGTCGAGTACCAGCCGGTCGAACTTCTCTGCACGTGATCGCCGGGCAGGTAGGTCCTCGGGCAGCACCGGTCCGCGGATGCCGCGGCCGTGCCGCGCAACGGACCGCGACGTGATCCTGCGCGCGGAAGAGAACTGAGGCATGGGGGCAGGTTATCGCGGCTGTCCGGTGTGTCGGTCGTTCGGTCGGTTGCACGTACCGGATACTCTGCACTCGTGAGATCACTGCGTGGCTGCTGCAGGCCTGGTTGCAACCGTTCTGCCGTTGCGACGCTCACATATGTCTACTCCGACTCCACTGCGGTCGTCGGTCCGCTGGCCACCGTGGACGAACCGCACTCCTGGGACCTGTGCGAGGTCCATGCCTCGACGACCACGGCACCCAAGGGCTGGGAGCTCGTGCGGTACGAGGGTGGTTACTCGACATCGACCCCCGACGAGGACGATCTGACCGCGCTGGCCGAGGCCGTACGCGAAGCCGGTCGGGGAGACCGGACGCGCTCCGAGGAGCGAGACAGCGGTGACCGGTCGCCCGCCCGCCACCAGGACACCGAGCGACGGGCCACGCCTGCCGTCCGAACCGGCCGGCGCGGACACCTCAGAGTTCTACCCGATCCCACGTCCTAGACCCCCTGCGCAGAACGCCGCGGCGGGGCGCTGCGCTGCGTCCGCCCGAATGAACGACGGGTCGACTGGCCCGCCCACCGGGCGTCTGGCAAGGTTTGCACCAGTACCGAAACGGACAAGCCGGTCTGCCGAGCTTCGGTGTTGATCGCCCCGTACCCAACGCTGGATGTCCGACGCCGGACGACCGACAATCAGGAGAATCTTCGTGGCCCGAACCGCAGAGTCCGTCAACGCCGTCATCAAGGCCTACGACGTCCGTGGCGTCGTAGGTGAGCAGATCGACGAGGCGTTCGTCCGAGACGTCGGTGCATCGTTCGCCCGGTTGGTACGCGACGAGGAGGGCGCAGCGCGGACCGTCGTCGTCGGACACGACATGCGCGACTCCTCGCCGGGCCTGTCCCGCGCTTTCGCGGACGGCGTCACCGCGCAGGGACTCGACGTCGTGCACATCGGTCTCGCCTCGACCGATCAGCTCTACTTCGCGTCGGGCCTGCTCGAATGCCCGGGTGCCATGTTCACCGCAAGCCACAATCCGGCGAAGTACAACGGAATCAAGCTGTGCCGCGCCGGTGCCAAGCCGGTGGGACAGGACACCGGGTTGGCCACGATCAAGTCGGAACTGATCGACGGGGTGCCGGACTTCGACGGCCCGGCCGGTACGGCAACGTCGCGAGACGTGTTGACCGACTACGCCGGGTTCGTCCGCGATCTGGTCGATCTATCCGGCATCGGATCCATGAAGATCGCCGTCGACGCGGGTAACGGCATGGGCGGGCACACGGTCCCCGCGGTGTTCGCTCCGCTCCCGGTGACGATCGAACCGTTGTTCTTCGAACTCGACGGCAGCTTCCCCAATCACGAGGCCAACCCACTGGATCCGGCGAACCTGGTGGATCTGCAGCGCTTCGTCGTCGAGACCGGTGCCGACATCGGGCTCGCGTTCGACGGAGACGCCGACCGGTGCTTCGTCGTCGACGAGAAGGGCGATCCGGTCTCGCCGTCGGCCGTGACCTGCTTGGTGGCAGAACGTGAGCTGGCCAAGGAGCCCGGTGCGTCGATCATTCACAATCTCATCACCTCGCGTGCGGTGCCGGAGCTGGTCACCGAGCTCGGCGGCAAGCCTGTCCGCACCCGAGTGGGGCACTCGTTCATCAAGCAGCAGATGGCCGATACCGGTGCGATCTTCGGCGGAGAACATTCCGCGCACTACTACTTTCGCGATTTCTGGGGTGCCGATTCCGGCATGCTCGCCGCGCTGCACGTTCTCGCTGCCCTCGGCGCACAGGATCGACCGCTCTCGGAGATGATGGCCTCGTACGAGACGTACAGCGCGTCGGGTGAGATCAACTCGACGGTCGACGACGCAGCCGAACGCACCCAGGCCGTGCTCGACGCGTTCGCCGATCGGACCACCGGAATCGACCGTCTCGACGGCGTGACCGTCGACCTCGAGGGTGGTGCATGGTTCAACTTGCGTGCGTCCAACACCGAGCCCCTGTTGAGACTCAATGTCGAGGCGCGCACCCGCACCGAGGTCGACGCGTTGTCGACCGAGATATTGAGCATCGTTCGCTCCGGACTGGAATAGTGGTTACCTAGAGTTCACAAGTGGGTATGCAGGCATTTCGAGTCGGTGACGTAAGGGAAGGTGCCGAGGTCATGAGGGCAGTGACGTCTCTGGTCGATCTCGACGACGCCGGCGCGATCGTGGCCGCCGATCGGGAGGGCGCGCTCCGCAGCGCCGCGCTCGCGGGTGCTCAAGTACGCGCCGTAGCCACTGCGGTCGAAGAGTCGGTGCTGGCGCGCCTGGCCGACCTGCGACCTCGCAGCGTGGTGATCGTGACCGGCGACGGCCGCAGCAGTCGTGCGGCGTCTCTGCTTGTCGCTGCTCTCGGAAACCATTTGGGCGTTCCCCTGGTTCGTAGTACCGGAACTCCGCCGTGGATCGGGCCACTGGATGTCGTCGTGGTGGCCGGCGACGATGCAGGCGATCCTCGTCTGGCCGAATCGGTCGACGCGGCAGCACGGCGCGGCGCGGAGGTCGTCGTCGTGGCACCGGAAGAGGGTCCCTTGCGTGCCGTGCGCGGTGCCAGGGTCATGTGGTTGCCGCCGCGCATAGCGGTGCGTGACCACAATGCGCTGATGCGCTACCTTGCGGCGTTCGTGGCCGTCCTCGGCGCGGTTGCCGGTGGTTCGTGGAAGGCGCTGTTGCCCAACCTTTCTCGGCTCGCAGATCTGCTCGATGCCGAGGCTGTGCGCAACAGCCCGTCCAACGAGGTGTTCCACAACCCGGCCAAAGCGCTTGCCAGTGGGTTCAGCGGCAAACGTGTGGTGCTGAGCGGTGCCGGGCCGGCTGCCGTCGAGGTGGCGCGGCACGGTAGCGAGGTGTTGCTGCGGGCGGCCGGTCTGATCGTGGCTGCGGGTGAGCTCGGCGATGTCATTGCTGCGTCCATCCGTGCGTCCATGGTCGAGTCATCGGGGCCGGTCAGCACCTTCGACTCGATCTTCCACGACGAGGAGCTCGACGGACCGGCTCCCGAACAGCCGATGCGGGTATTCGTCCTGGCGTCCGAATCCGATCGCGCGCTGACCGAACGACGCATTGCCGGTGTTCCGAATTCCGAACTGGTACTGACCGAGTCCGGTGAGGCGGCGTCGGGCGGGGAGTTCGCGAGTTCGGGTTTCGAGGCCCGCGCGGCGTCGCCCGATCCGGTTACACTCTCGATGCTCGACACGATGTCGGTGTTGGCAACGCGGTTGGACACCACTGCCGCGTACTTGTCGTTGATGGGCGGTAGCTAGTGCAACTCCTGCGAGGCGCAGTCCGGTCCTACGCTTGGGGTTCGCGCACTGCTCTGGCTCGTATCCAGGGTAGGCCGGTACCGTCCGATCATCCCGAGGCGGAGATCTGGCTGGGTGCACATCCGGCCGATTCTGCGCACGTGGTTCACGAGGGTGGCAGCACGCCGTTGCTCACCCTCATCGACGGGGATCCGGAAACACAGTTGGGCGGCTCTGCAGCGGACTTCTCGTCGCGGCTGCCGTATTTGCTGAAATTGCTTGCCGCAGAAGAACCTCTGTCGTTGCAGGCACATCCGAGCAGCGCGCAGGCGCGTGAGGGTTTCGCGCGGGAGAACGCCGCAGGTGTTGCGATCGATTCCCCGGTGCGCAATTACCGGGACGCCAATCACAAGCCCGAGCTGATCGTGGCACTCACCGAATTCGAAGCACTGGCAGGGTTTCGGCAACCGGCCGAGACAGTCGAGTTTCTCGATGCGTTGGCCGTGCCGTCCCTCGCGGGGTATCGCACGTTGCTCGCCGCTCAGCCCGACGCGTCGGGCCTCCGGACGGTGTTCACCTCGTGGATCACGTTGCCCGGGCAGTCCCTCGACGACCTGTTGCCTGCGGTCGCCCAGGGCTGCATCGATTATCTGTCGGGGCCTGCCCGCGCCGACGGCGGTCGATTCGCCGCCGAGGCACGGACGTTGCTCGAGCTGGGGGAGTCGTATCCCGGTGATGCTGGAGTACTGGCGGCCTTACTGCTCAATCGGGTCACCCTGACTCCCGGCCAGGGCTTGTACCTGGATGCGGGCAATCTCCATGCGTACCTGCGCGGAACCGGTGTGGAGATCATGGCCAACTCCGACAACGTTCTGCGTGGAGGGTTGACGCCCAAGCACGTCGACGTGCCGGAGTTGTTGCGCGTGCTGGACTTCGAGCCCGCCGACATCTCTCCGATCACGCCGGGTGAGAACGATCGGCCCACCTACCGATACCCGACGCCGGCCCCTGAATTCGTCCTCAGCCGGACGGCGGTCGGTCCGGGGGAGACCGTCGAGATTCCTGGAACCGGTCCGCGAATTCTGTTGTGCACCAGCGGTTCGGTGCTGGCGACGACCGGTGACACACACGCGGGGCTCACCGTGCCCCAAGGTAGTTCGGCGTGGATTCCCGCTGCCGACCGATCGGTCACCGTCACCGCGGACTCCGACGGTGCCGAAGTGTTCGTGGCGGCGGTCGGATCATTGCAGTCGTAAGGCGCGGCAAGTCGAGTGGCCGAAGTGTCCGACACGGGTGCCCGCTACCAATAAGGTGATGTCACAGTGAATTCTGGGACGGGTGGGTCCGATCGGATCGGCCGTCTGCAGAAGCGACGTGGCGATACGGAGGTCCGATGACCAAGGCAGACCGGCCCAGGAAGCCCCCGCGTACGACGGGGTGGTTCCGGACCAAGTCGATCGAACAATCGATCGAGGACACCGACGAACCGGACACCAAGTTGCGCAAGGAGCTCGGTTCGTGGGATCTGACCGTGTTCGGTGTCGCGGTGGCGGTCGGAGCCGGCATTTTCACGCTGACGGCGAGGACTGCCGGAAACGTTGCCGGACCGGCTGTTTCGGTGGCGTTCGTGTTGGCGGCCATCGCCTGCGGGCTCGCTGCCCTCTGTTACGCCGAGTTCGCCTCCACGGTTCCGGTCGCCGGTAGTGCCTACACGTTCTCCTACGCCGCATTCGGTGAGTTCATCGCCTGGATCATCGGCTGGGATCTGATCCTGGAATTCGGACTCGCCGCGGCGGTGGTGGCGAAGGCCTGGTCGCTCTATCTGGGAGACCTGCTCGGCACGTCGGCCCCGGTACTGCAGATCGGTTCGCTGAATTTCGACTGGGGCGCACTGCTCATCGTGGTGGTGTTGACGGTTCTCATCGCCTCGGGAACCAAGTTGTCCTCGCGCGTGTCGTTGGTGATCACAGCCATCAAGGTGATCGTGGTGCTGTTCGTCGTCGTGCTCGGTGCGTTCTACATCAAGGTCGCCAACTACGACCCGTACATTCCGCCGTCCGAGCCCGCGTCCACGGGTGAGGGGCTTCATCAGTCCCTGTTCTCCTTCGTCACCGGTGCGGGCGGTAGCACCTTCGGTTGGTACGGACTGCTGGCGGCGGCGTCGCTGGTGTTCTTCGCGTTCATCGGCTTCGACGTGGTCGCGACCACGGCCGAGGAGACGAAGGAGCCGCAGAAGGCATTGCCGCGCGGCATCCTCGGATCCTTGGCCATCGTGACCGTGCTCTACGTGGCGGTGACCTTGGTGCTGACCGGGATGGTCAAGTACACGGATCTGGCCGGCGACAGTGCCACGCTGGCAACGGCTTTCGAGCTGAACGGGCTGACGTGGGCCAAGAACATCATTTCGTTCGGCGCACTGGCCGGTCTGACGACGGTGGTCATGGTTCTCATGCTGGGGCAGACTCGCGTCCTGTTCGCCATGTCGCGAGACGGCCTGGTGCCGCGCGGTCTGGCCCACACCGGAAAGAAGGGTACGCCGGTTCGGACGACGATCCTGGTCGGTGTGGTGGTCGGACTGCTTGCCGCGTTCGTCCCTCTCGGCACGCTCGAGGAGATGGTCAACATCGGCACGCTGTTCGCCTTCGTTCTGGTGTCGGCCGGTGTGCTCGTCCTCCGCAGGACGCGTCCCGATCTCGAGCGCGGGTTCCGCGTGCCCTGGGTTCCGCTGGTTCCGATCCTGGCAGTGGCCGCGTGCCTGTGGCTGATGCTCAACCTGTCGGTCGAGACCTGGTTGCGGTTCCTGGTGTGGATGGCAGCGGGTGTCGTCATCTACGTGCTGTACGGTCGCCGCCATTCGGTGATGGGTCTGCGCGAGGCGAAGAAAGTCGAGTCGCGACCCGAGTGAGACGCGGCCGAGTCGTCTTGCGAGGCCGGCCCCGACCGTCGATCGTGCGGGCGGGGCCGGTTTTCTCGGATCCGACGTGTCCGGGGTATCCGTCACACCCCTCGGTCCGAACGCCCGGCATGTTATACCCTTGAAAACAAACTGACAGGACCGCAAACATTCGGTGAGAGGGTGTGGCAACTGTGAGCGTGGACGGCCGAATCACCTCATCGGACGATTCGGGTGTCGCTTTCGGGGAGCGGAATTCGGCCGGGGCTGCACCTGCGGTTCGGCGGTGGGACAACAAGCGCTACCTGTGGATGCTGGGTCTGCTGGCACCGGCATCGGCACTGTTGCCGTCCCAGTTGGTGTACTGGACCGGCATGCCGGTGTTCTGGTGGAGCGGCGTCCTGGTGTTCTTCGTGATCATTCCGATCATCGATCTGCTCGCGGGCGAGGACGGTCACAACCCGGACGCGTCTGCGGCCGACGAGCTGCAGAACGACCGCTATTACCGCTGGTGCACCTACCTGTTCCTGCCCATCCAATTCATCGGTCTGATCGTCGCCTGCTGGATGTGGGCGTACGGAGGTCTGAGCGTGGTGGACAAGATCGGGCTCGCGGTGACGGTGGGCCTGGTCGCGGGAACCGGAATCAACGCCGCCCACGAGCTGGGCCACCGCGTCGAGCAGCACGAACGCTGGTTGGCGAAGGTGGCCTTGTCGCAAACCCTGTACGGACACTTCTTCGTCGAGCACAACCGCGGTCACCACGTGCGGGTGGCCACTCCGGAGGATCCGGCCAGTGCCCGGCTGGGAGAGAGCGTGTGGACGTTCGTGCCGCGCAGCGCTGTTCTCGGGCTGGCCTCGGCCTGGAAGCTCGAGGCAGGCCGGCTGCGTCGCAAAGGCCACTCCGTGTTTCACCCGTCGAACGCCCTGCTACACACGTGGCTGCTCAGCGCCGTTCTCTTCGTCACGCTGATGGTCGTCTTCGGCTGGGCGATCGCGCCGTATCTGCTGATACAAGCCGTCGTGGGATTCGTGCTCCTGGAGATGGTGAACTACGTGGAGCACTACGCACTGCTGCGCGAGACGAACGAGCGAGGCAGATACGTGCGGTGCGCACCGCGGCACAGTTGGAACAGCGACCGGCTGTGCACCAACATCTTTCTCTACCACCTGCAGCGACACAGCGATCATCACGCCAATCCGGGGAAGCGGTACCAGACCCTGCTCTCGTGCGACGAGGCCCCGCAGTTGCCTGCCGGGTACGCGACGATGGTTCTACTGGCAGCGGTACCGCCGCTGTGGCGTCGGGTGATGGACCCGCGGGTGCTCGACCACTACGACGGTGATCTCGTCCGGGCCAACATTCTGCCCCGAAAGCGCGATCGGATTCTGGCGCGAGCCCAGCAACACGGGTGACCGCGGGACCACTCGACGAATCGTCTCCCGGGCATCGGACCGATTCGCCGGGCAGGCGGTCGCCGCGCGCCGCGACCCGATAGCCTGGACGAAGACATTCAAGTCAACAGGAGAGGCAAGATGACGACCTCAGTTACGTCAGGATCGGCACTCACCGTGGAACACCGCGGTGGAATCGACTTCAAGGTCGCAGACCTGTCACTCGCAGAATTCGGCCGCAAGGAAATACGGCTGGCAGAGCACGAGATGCCCGGCCTGATCGCGCTTCGTCGCGAGTACGCCGACGTTCAGCCGCTCAAGGGCGCACGAGTATCCGGATCGCTGCACATGACCGTGCAGACCGCCGTGTTGATCGAGACGCTGGTGGCACTCGGTGCCGAGGTGCGTTGGGCCTCGTGCAACATCTTCTCCACCCAGGATCACGCAGCCGCGGCCGTCGTCGTCGGCCCGTACGGCACCGTCGAAGAGCCCAAGGGCGTTCCGGTGTTCGCCTGGAAGGGTGAGACCCTCGAGGAGTACTGGTGGGCCGCCGAGCAGATGCTCACCTGGCCCGAGCAGCCTGCCAACATGATCCTCGACGACGGCGGTGACGCCACGATGCTGGTGCTGCGCGGCGCTCAGTTCGAGAAGGCAGGCGTCGTTCCGCCGACCGACGACGACCAGGATTCCGACGAGTACAAGGTGTTCCTCGGCCTGCTGCGTCGCTCCCTCGAGGCGTCGACGACCAAGTGGACCGAGATTGCCGCATCCGTGCAGGGTGTCACCGAGGAGACCACGACCGGTGTGCTGCGGTTGTACCAGTTCGCTGCTGCCGGTGAGCTGTCGTTCCCGGCCATCAACGTCAACGACTCGGTCACCAAGAGCAAGTTCGACAACAAGTACGGCACTCGCCATTCGCTGATCGACGGCATCAACCGTGGCACCGACGTTCTCATCGGCGGCAAGGCCGTGCTGGTCTGTGGCTACGGAGATGTGGGCAAGGGCTGCGCCGAGGCACTCAAGGGCCAGGGCGCTCGCGTGACGGTCACCGAAGCAGATCCCATCAACGCCCTGCAGGCACTGATGGACGGCTTCGACGTGCGCACGGTCGACGAGTTCATCGAGCAGGCCGACATCGTGATCACCTCGACGGGCAACCTCAAGATCATCACGTTCGAGCACATGCGCAAGATGAAGCACCAGGCGATCCTGGGCAACATCGGCCACTTCGACAACGAGATCGACATGGCCGGCCTCGAGAAGGCTGCCGACGTCACGCGGATCAACATCAAGCCGCAGGTCGACGAGTTCCAGTTCAAGGACGGGCACTCGATCATCGTGCTGTCCGAGGGCCGTTTGCTGAACCTCGGCAACGCCACCGGTCACCCGTCGTTCGTCATGAGCAACAGCTTCTCCAACCAGGTCATCGCGCAGATCGAACTGTGGACCAAGCCGAGTGAGTACGACAACGAGGTCTACCGGTTGCCCAAGCACCTCGACGAGAAGGTTGCTCGCATCCACGTCGAAGCGCTGGGCGGCTCGATCACCAAGCTCACCAAGGAGCAGGCCGAGTACATCGGCGTCGACGTCGAGGGCCCGTACAAGCCCGAGCACTACCGCTACTGACCGAGAGAGTTCGGTCGTTGGGGAAGCTCTTCGTCATCGAGGGAGTCGACGGAGCGGGCAAGAACACGCTCGCCCGTCGGCTCGTCTCGGCGTGGGAACGCGACGGCCTGGCCGTCGTCAGGGTCGGGTTTCCCCGGTACGGCAGGTCGGTTCATGCCGATCTGGCGGCCGAGGCGCTGCAGGGGGAACACGGAGACACCGCGGGCAGCGTGCACGCCATGGCGCTGCTGTTCGCACTCGACCGCAAGGATGCGGCCGACGAGATCCGAAACTTGTTGTCCCGCAACGATATCGTGTTGCTGGACCGGTACGTGGCGTCCAACGCCGCCTACACCGCGGCGCGGTTGGAGCAGTCCGTCGACGGAGCGGCCGTCGAGTGGATCCGGTCACTCGAATTCGAGCGGTTCGGTGCGCCCGTTCCGGACGTGCAGGTGCTGCTGGACGTACCGGTGGCTCTCGCTGCGGAGCGCGCCGCCGCGCGTGAGAGTGCGGACGCCGCGCGCACCCGGGATGCCTACGAACGCGACGGCTCGCTGCAGACCCGGACCTCGGCCATCTACGGCCGTCTCGCAGAAACGAACTGGGCGTCGCCCTGGCGAGTCGTGCGCGCCGACGTCGACCCCGATCGACTCGCCGCCGACATGTTCAATCAGCCATCCGCCGAGCCGAAAGTGACACGATAGAGCCATGAAGCCTCGGATTCTGGTTGTGGACGACGATTCGGCTCTGGCGGAGATGCTCACCATCGTGTTGCGCGGTGAGGGATTCGAGCCGTTCGTCGTCGGAGACGGCACCCAAGCGCTGGCGGCCGTCCGCGAGAATCGACCCGATCTGGTGTTGCTCGACCTGATGCTTCCCGGAATGAACGGCATCGACGTCTGTCGCGTGCTGCGAGCCGACTCGGGCGTCCCGATCGTCATGCTGACGGCCAAGACCGACACCGTCGATGTGGTGCTCGGTCTCGAATCCGGGGCCGACGACTACATCATGAAGCCCTTCAAGCCGAAGGAGCTGGTGGCACGCGTCCGGGCACGACTGCGTCGAACCGAGGACGAGCCGGCCGAGCTGTTGTCGATCGCCGACATCGTCATCGACGTCCCCGCCCACAAGGTCAGCCGCGGCGACGAGCTGGTCTCGCTCACTCCGCTCGAATTCGATCTGCTGGTCGCCTTGGCTCGCAAGCCGCGTCAGGTGTTCACCCGTGAGGTTCTGCTCGAACAGGTGTGGGGCTACCGGCACGCCGCCGACACCCGCCTGGTCAACGTCCACGTTCAGCGTCTACGCGCCAAGGTCGAGAAGGATCCGGAGAACCCGGAGGTGGTGTTGACCGTGAGGGGGGTCGGGTACAAGGCCGGACCGCCGTGATCGGTTTTTCCCACTCTCGGCGACGAATCAACGGCAAGTTCTCCCCGCTCCTGCGTTGGTTCAGGTCGCTGAGCACATCGCTGGGTCATGCCTGGCGAAGGTCACTGCAACTGCGCGTGGTCGTCTCGACCCTGACGTTGTCGCTCGTGGTGATCCTGATTCTCGGCGTCGTTCTGACCAGCCAGATCACCGATCGGTTGCTCGAAGCGAAGCTGTCCGCAGCCACCGAGGAACTCGACCGCTCGCGCACCACGGTGGAGGGCAACCTCGCCGGTGCCGATGATTCTAGCGGCCTGTCCACTCGTCTCGAACGGGCGAGAGCTGCGTTGACGAACCAGGACCTCGACGCCGCGTCGACCACCGGGTCGGCAGGGTCCTTCGATCCTGTTCTGATCGTCGAGGGCGACGCGACCCGCGCGGAAGCGTCGGTCGGTCCGGTCGACCAGATACCGGCCAGCTTGCGCGACTTCGTCAAGAAGGGCCTGATCAGCTCGCAGTACGCCACCGTGACCGACAGTGACGGCGGATATTCCGGGTCGGCGCTCATCATGGGGTCGCCCACCGGTTCCGACATATCGGCGCTGCAGCTGTATCTCATCTTCCCGCTCGCCAGCGAAGACCGGACGCTCTCCCTGGTCCGCGGCACGCTGTTCATCGGGGCCGTGGTGCTGCTGGTACTACTCGCGGCGATCGCGATGCTCGTCGCGCGGCAGGTGGTGCTACCCATTCGATCCGCGTCCCGCATCGCAGTACGCTTCGCCGACGGCAGGCTCAAGGAGCGAATGCCGGTTCGCGGTGAGGACGACATGGCGAGGCTGGCGATGTCGTTCAACGAGATGGCCGAAAGTCTGTCCAAACAGATCACCCAGCTCGAGGAATTCGGAAACCTGCAGCGCCGGTTCACCTCCGACGTCAGCCACGAACTACGGACGCCGCTCACCACCGTGCGGATGGCCGCGGATCTCATTCACGACGCCAGTGACGATCTCGAACCTGCCCTCAAGCGTTCCTCCGAGCTGTTGGTCAACGAGCTGGACCGCTTCGAGACGTTGCTCGGTGATCTGCTCGAGATCAGTCGCCACGACGCCGGTGTCGCCGAATTGGCCGCCGAGCAACTCGACCTGCGGATGTGTGCACGCGCGGCGGTCTCCACGGTGCGTCACCTCGCCCGCGAAACCGGCACCGAGGTGATCGTCGACATGCCCGAGACGGCGGTCATCGCCGAGGTGGACCCGCGGCGCGTCGAACGTATCCTGCGCAACCTTCTGGCCAACGCCCTCGATCACGGGGAAGGCAAGCCGGTGCTGCTGCGCCTGAGATCGGATGCCGACGCGGCAGCCTTCGTGGTGCGCGACCAAGGAATCGGTCTGCGCCCCGGCGAGGAGAAGCTGGTGTTCAATCGGTTCTGGCGCTCGGACCCCTCCCGCGTCCGGCGCTCCGGCGGTACCGGCCTCGGGTTGGCGATCAGTGTCGAGGACGCCCGGCTGCACGACGGTAAGCTCGAGGCGTGGGGTGCAGTCGGCGAAGGCGCATGTTTCCGGCTCACGGTGCCACTGGTCCGTGGTCACAAGGTGATCGGCTCACCTCTGCCGTTGAAGCCGAGCACCAAGAAATACGCTCAGGGACAACCGATCCCGGCTATCGGTGCGCAGCGGGCCGCGTCGGAGTCGTCGACGTGATTCGCTCGTCTCGTCGGCTGTCTCGCTCGGTTGCAGTCTGCGCCCTGATCGCCGCCCTCGTCTCCGGTTGTGCCAGCCTGCCCGAGTCCTCGAGCCCCCAGGCCATCGGCACGTTGACCGACGGTGCCGCGCCGACCAGCGCCCCGGCCCCCGAACCCGGACGTGAGCCCGACCGGCTGCTCGACGACTTCTTCGAGGCCAGCGCAGTGTCGGCCAACCGCCACCAGGCCGCCCGACAGTTCCTGACCGAGGACGCGTCGAACACGTGGGACGACGGCGCTCGTACCGTCGTCGCAGATCGGATCGACACCCTGTCGGGGCCCCGAACTGCAGACTCTGCGCAATTCACGATTCGGTCGACGACAGCGGGAATCCTGGCTCCCGGCGGGGAATATCAGGCCGGATCGGACACCTTCGACATCGCGATCGACATGACGCGCGTCGACGGCCAATGGCGCATCTCGAAGCTGCCACCGGGTGTGGTCATCGATCGCTCGGCGTTCATGGACACCTATCAGCAGCGATCCATCTACTTCGTCGATCCGCTCGGTGGGGTGTTGGTGCCGGATGTTCGGTGGACGAGCGGGTCGCAGGATCAGCTCGCAAACCAGCTCGTGCAGCTGTTGATCGATGGACCCAAGTCCGCGCTGTCCGCAGCGGTGAGCAACGAATTGTCCGACGACGTCAGTATCCGGGGGCCCATCACCAAGGCCGACGGACAGACCACACAGGTCGGAGTCGGTCTCGGCGGCATCAGAATCGACTTCGGTGGTTTGCAGAACAAGGGCGACCGCGACCGAGAATTGCTTGCCGCACAGGTGATCTGGACTCTGGCCTCGGCGGAGGTGGCCGGGCCGTACGTGCTGCTCGCCGACGGACAACCCATCGACACGACCAAGCCGGACGGGTGGACGACGGCCGGGGTCGACTCCTTCGATCCACAGAGCTCCACCAACGAATCGGTCGGCCTGCACGCACTGGCCTCCGGTCGACTGCTCCGCGTCGAGGAATCCGCGACCACACCCGCCCCCGGGTACTTCGGGCAGGCACGGAATCTGCGCTCGGTGGCCTTGTCGAACGACGGAACACTCGTGGCCGGCGTTGCGGACACCGGTAGACCCGCTCCGGCACCGTCGAGCACATTGATGGTCGGTAGCTACGACGGTGGCGCGTTCCCGGTGGCCGAGGGGCAGTCGATCACGCGTCCGACATGGGGAGCCGATGACAACGCCGCCTGGGCGGTCATCGACGGCACCAACGTCATTCGCGCTGCCCGTGACCCCTCGACCGGTCAGGTATCGGTCATACCGGTCGATGCCCGCGCGGTCACCACCCTGGGAACTCGCATCACCGAACTCCGGCTGGCCCGCGACGGCGTTCGGGCCGCACTCATCGTCGACGGCGTGGTGTACGTGGCCACCGTGGTACGCGATCCGTCGGGCGTCTATTCGCTGACGGCCCCGCGCGCGGTTGCGATCGGACTCGGCAGTGACGCCACCAGCCTGGACTGGAGCACCGGCGAGGCCATCGTGATCGCACGGGTTGCCACCGATACACCGGTGGTCCAGGTGACGGTCGACGGCTCGAGGATGGACGCCCTGCCGTCGCGCAATCTCACCAATCCTGTTCTGGCGGTCGATGCGTCGCCGGAGACCGAGTACGTTGCCGACGCTCGCGCCGTGTTCGCACTCAACAACGCCGATCCGGTCGGCGACAGGTACTGGCGCGAGGTCACCGGCCTGGCCGGGGTGAAGGCCGTCCCGATCCTGCCCGGCTGACGTCCGGCGGGTGTCGGTGGCTACCGGCACACTTCACGATCATGAGAACGCTTCTCGACCTCGTCCTGCCCCTCGAATGTGCCGGGTGTGGGGTGCCGGGGGAGCAGTGGTG
Source organism: Rhodococcus sp. NPDC080181 (assembly GCF_040702225.1). NCBI lineage: Bacteria > Bacillati > Actinomycetota > Actinomycetes > Mycobacteriales > Nocardiaceae > Rhodococcus > Rhodococcus sp. NPDC080181. Next base: position 107,351 of record NZ_JBFBKN010000014.1, on the reverse strand, counting down.
TCGCCGTTGTGAACAGGCGCTGTCGGTGCCGCCTGTCCGGGTGCGTCCGCGGGTCGATCCGGGGGTGCCCTGCTGGGCGCTGGGCACGTACACCGGTCCTCGGCGCAACGGGGTGATCGCACTGAAGGAACGGGGCCGACGGGCCGTGTCCGTGCCGTTCGGGCGGGCGCTGGCCGGTGCGGTGCACCAACTGCGTGCTGCGGGCGAGATCGATCCACCCGAGCTGAGTCACCTCGTTCTGGTGTGCGCTCCGTCCCGGGCGCGCGCAGCGCGAGTCCGAGGGGGTGATCCGGTGCTGCGGTGTGCGAGGAACGCAGCGACCGAGTTGGCACCGGAGCGAGTATCGGTTCCCCAGCTGCTGAAGATGGCCGGGGGAGTGCGGGATTCGGTCGGGCTCTCGGCAGGTCAGCGTCAACACAACGTGGCGGGCCGGATCGAACTGATCGGACAGTCGCGCCAGGGTATCGGCCGGCCGCGGCCGCGAACCGACGAACTGACCGTTCTTCTCGTCGACGACGTGGTGACCACCGGGGCGACCCTGGCCGAATGTGCAAGAGTGCTTACCGATTTCGGGATCTCGTTGGCCGGTGCGATCGTGGTGGCCAGCGCGTGAACGCGAGTCGACGAGACACGCCGACAACCAATTCGGGGTGAACGGTGGCACACGCGTCGATGACCGACTAACGTCGCGGACACGCTCCATCACGACGGAGCGGACCGGTAGAACGACCCGTAGAAACACGGACGTGAGGTGATGCCCCGGACTCGAGATGCCGGAAGGTTCCCCATTCGGCATGCACACCTGCCACGTCCAACAGTGGGCGTGGCCGATATCGGGAGGTACACGTGACGACCCCTTCACAAGCCTCGGTTTTCTTCGACGAGAAGCCTTCGGAAGAACCCGCCAAGAGCAATGCCGACGTTGTGGTCAAGGGCCGCAACGTCGAGATACCGGACCATTTTCGGATATACGTGTCCGAGAAACTGGCTCGCCTCGAGCGCTTCGACCCCTCCATCTACCTGTTCGATGTCGAACTGCAGCACGAACGAAATCGCCGTCAGGCCAAAGCATGTCAACGCGTGGAGATCACCGCGAAGGGCAAAGGCCCGGTCGTTCGTGCCGAAGCGTGCGCAGACAGTTTCTATGCCGCACTCGAAGCAGTGACCTCGAAACTCGAAAGCAGACTCAGGCGTACCAAGGATCGGCGCAAGGTCCACTACGGCGAGAAGAGACCCGTATCCGTCGCCGAGGCCACCGCAGAACTTGCCGAAGACGACACACTTGCGCTCGATCCCGAGACCAAGCTGGATTCGTTCGAGGACGATCAGACCGGCCCCGGGCACATTGTTCGCACGAAGGTTCACTCGGCGGCACCGATGAGCGTCGACGATGCGCTGTACGAGATGGAACTGGTCGGCCACGACTTCTTCCTGTTTCACGACAGCGCCACCGACCGGCCTTCCGTGGTGTATCGACGGCACGCCTTTGACTATGGCCTGATCAGGCTCACCTGACCGAGCGTGACGGCGAACGGGTCGTTCGCCGTCCGTGAAATATCCGACCACTGCAGGCTCGACGCCGGAAGACACGATCCCCACGTCGAGCCTGCAGTGCTGTGTCGGGGTTGTCCGAATGGTGGCGTGGTGTCGCTCGGGACCGACAGTGGGACTGCCGTACCCACAGCGAGACCGCCTACCATGGACGCGTTCGGGTTACTGCCGCGCGGACGTCACGGTGACGAACCCGTGCGCTCGTGCAGGTAGCAGTAACGCGTCGACTAACAGATTTGTTCGTGTCAGTACCCGTGAACCGAGGATCGAGGACGAGAAAACCCGTGCCGTCGCTGTCGTTTTCCAAGCTGCTCCGTGTTGGTGAAGGTCGCATGGTCAAGCGGCTCAAGAACATCGCTGACCACGTCTCGACCCTGTCTTCGGACGTCGAGAGTCTCTCCGACGACGAACTGCGGGGTAAGACCGCCGAGTTCAAGGAGAGGTATTCGTCCGGGGAGACCTTGGATCAGTTGCTGCCCGAGGCATTCGCGGTCGCCCGTGAGGCATCGTGGCGGGTGCTGTCCCAGCGGCACTTCGACGTGCAGGTGATGGGCGGAGCCGCCCTGCACTTCGGCAACATCGCCGAGATGAAGACCGGCGAGGGCAAGACCCTGACGTGTGTTCTGCCTGCTTATCTCAACGCCATCTCCGGCGACGGTGTGCACGTGGTGACGGTCAACGATTACCTCGCCAAGCGTGACTCGGAGTGGATGGGCCGTGTGCACCGCTTCCTGGGTCTGTCGGTGGACGTCATCCTGTCCGGGATGACGCCGGTCGAACGCCGTGCAGCGTATGCCGCCGACATCACCTACGGCACCAACAACGAGTTCGGGTTCGACTACCTACGCGACAACATGACGCACTCGCTCGACGATCTGGTGCAGCGCGGACACAACTTCGCCGTGGTCGACGAGGTCGACTCGATCCTCATCGACGAGGCGCGAACCCCACTGATCATCTCGGGCCCCGCCGACGCGTCGAGCAAGTGGTACGGCGAGTTCGCCCGGATCGCCCCCATGCTGAAGGTCGACACCCACTACGAGGTCGACATTCGCAAGCGAACCATCGGTGTGCACGAGGCCGGCGTCGAGCTGGTCGAAGATCAGCTCGGTATCGACAACCTGTACGAGGCGGCCAACTCGCCTCTGGTGAACTACCTGAACAACGCCATCAAGGCCAAAGAGCTCTACACCAAGGACAAGGACTACATCGTCCGCGACGGCGAGGTCATCATCGTCGACGAGTTCACCGGTCGCATCCTGGTGGGACGCCGCTACAACGAGGGCATGCACCAGGCGATCGAGGCCAAGGAGAAGGTGGAGATCAAGGCCGAGAACCAGACCCTCGCCACGATCACTCTGCAGAACTACTTCCGCCTGTACGACAAGCTCTCCGGCATGACCGGTACGGCCGAGACCGAGGCCGCGGAGCTGCATCAGATCTACGGATTGGGCGTCATTCCGATCCCGACGAACCGCCCGATGGTCCGCGTCGACAACGGCGACCTGATCTACAAGACGGAAGAAGCCAAGTTCGACGCGGTGGTCGACGATGTCGTCGAGCGGCACGAGAAGGGCCAGCCGGTTCTCATCGGCACCACGAGCGTGGAACGGTCGGAGTATCTGTCGAAGCAGTTCACCAAGCGCGGCGTCGCGCACAACGTGCTCAATGCGAAGTTCCACGAGCAGGAAGCGACGATCATCGCCGAGGCCGGGCGACAGGGCGCGGTGACGGTGGCGACCAACATGGCCGGCCGTGGCACCGACGTCGTGCTCGGCGGCAACCCGGACATCCTCGCCGACCTGAAGCTGCGTAAGCAGGGCTTGGACCCGGTGGAGACGCCCGAGGAGTACGAGGCCGCCTGGGAGCCTGCTCTGGAAGAGGTCAAGGCACAGGTCAAGGCCGACGCGGACACCGTGCGCGAGGCCGGTGGCCTGTACGTTCTCGGAACCGAGCGCCACGACTCCCGCCGTATCGACAACCAGCTCAGAGGGCGCTCCGGTCGTCAGGGTGATCCGGGCGAATCGCGGTTCTACCTCTCGCTCGGCGACGAGTTGATGCGTCGATTCAACGGCGGCGCACTCGAATCGATCATGACTCGGCTCAATTTGCCCGACGACGTCCCGATCGAGGCCAAGATGGTGTCCAAGGCCATCAAGAGCGCACAGACCCAGGTCGAGCAGCAGAACTTCGAGATCCGCAAGAACGTCCTCAAGTACGACGAGGTGATGAACCAGCAGCGCACCGTCATCTACGAGGAGCGCAGGCGCATCCTCGAAGGTGCCGACATGGAGGGCCAGGTCGAGGGCATGATCACCGACGTGATCACCGCCTACGTCGATGGTGCGACGAGCGAGGGCTATGTCGAGGACTGGGATCTGGAGCAGTTGTGGACGGCACTGAAGACTCTGTATCCGGTCGGTATCGACCACAAGGTTCTCTCGGGCGAGAACGAGGACGGCGAAAAGGGTGACCTGAGCCGCGACGAGCTGCGCGAGGCGCTGCTCGAGGACGCCCGCTCGGCCTACGCCGCTCGCGAGGCCGAGATCGACGGCATCGCAGGCGAGAACGGAATGCGGGAGCTCGAACGTCGGGTGCTGCTGTCCGTCCTCGATCGCAAGTGGCGCGAGCATCTCTACGAGATGGACTACCTCAAGGAGGGCATCGGACTGCGTGCGATGGCCCAGCGAGACCCACTGGTCGAGTACCAGCGGGAGGGCTACGACATGTTCCAGGGCATGCTCGACGGCCTCAAAGAGGAGTCGGTGGGCTTCCTGTTCAACCTCCAGGTCGAAGCAACCCCAGCCCCGTCAGGTCCGGCCGCGTCCGCAGGTCTCGCGGTTGCCCCCGGGTTGGCCTCACCCGTCGGATCCGGTCGCCCGGCACCTGCGGCAACGTCGGCACCTGCGGCCACGTCGGCACCTGCGGCCACGGGCGGTCAGCCTGCGGCCAAGGCGGCCCCGGCCCCTGCCGCTCCAGCTCAGGCAGCTCCCACAGCTCTGCGTGCCAAAGGACTCGACGAGCGGGACGAACAGAGATTGACGTTCTCCGGCCCGGCCGAGGGGGGCGGTACGGCTGTGCAGCGATCGGATGCTGCAGCGAGCGCGGAGTCGGCGGCCGAGGGAACCCGACGCGAGCGTCGCGAAGCAGCGCGAGCGCAGAACAAAGCACCGAAGAAGTCGACGCGCTCCAAGCGCAAGAAGTAGTCGGCCGGGTCGATCCGGCGCGACCTAGCCGGGCGACCCGTGTTCTCAACCCACTCGCAACGAGGTGACCGTCCATCCTGGCCGCCGCGGGTCGACCGCTTGCTCGATTCGGCCCGCGAAGGCGAAGGTGCGTGGACCGCGGGTGTACGAGCCGAATATCTCGGCCGACGTGTCCGATCTATAGGCGACGTGCACGCGACGCACCGCGGCGAATCCGAGTCGCCGTCCCGGTGGGGGCGTGCGGACGATGGTGCGAATCAGGTCGATCACGGGCGCAGTGAACAACGAGGACAGTTGCTCGGCACTGCGCCTGCGGTCGATCACCTCGATGAGCAACCGCATGGCGCGTTCGGCGCTCGCCCGCGCATCGGCGGGCACCACTTGCACGATCGGTCGATGGGGTGCCTCGGCCCGGCGGCGGGGGCGAGTGCTGCGTACCGATGCCGGATGGCGTTCCGGTGGCCTTTGCGGGCTCTCACCCCGTCCCCAGGTGTGCACCGCGCCTGCCGAGAGTGGCGGCTCGAACTGGGTCGGCCGCGACAGAAAGCAATGGTGCTCGGCGCGCAGCCGAGAGTCCGCCGGCGACGGTATCGGGCTGTCGTCCCCGGTGTCCGGCGGATCGTTGGATTCGATGACGCTCACACCGACATTGACGGTCGCGATCGAATTTCGGTTCCCGAGATCGGCGACACGTCGGTGCCCACCCGGCACTGGGACTCACGTCGCGAACCCACGTACTCTGAGTTCGAGCACACCGTGCAACAGGCGGTATCGATCGGGGCGCACCACGTGCGAGGACGGGGACCGAGACACGCGATGGCGACCAGACTGACGGCGCAGGATGCGTCGTTCTACTTTCTCGAGGCCGGCAGCAGTCCCATGCACCTCGGCTCGCTCGCCGTCTTTCGGACCCCGCGGAGCGGTTTCAGTTACGACCGACTGCTGTCGTTGGTCGAACAGCGACTGATGCTGGTTCCGCGCTACCGGCAGAAGGTCCGCGAAGTCGCGTTCGGTTTGGCGCGGCCGGTCTGGGTGGACGACGCGGATTTCGACATCACCTATCACATCCGTCGTTCGGCACTACCCAAGCCGGGGACGGACGATCAGTTGCACGACCTGATCGCGCGACTGACCTCACGGCCGCTCGATCGCACCCGACCGTTGTGGGAGATGTACCTGGTCGAGGGCCTCGCGAAGAATCGTTTCGCCATCTTCACCAAGTCTCATTCGGCCCTCGTCGACGGCGAGAATGCGCTCGACATCGGTCAGGTCATTCTGGACGCGAGCAAGAACCCCGCGCCGATGGCCGAGGAGCTGTGGATGCCCGCCCGTGAGCCCAAGGACTCGGTGTTGGTGCTCGACGCGCTCACCGAACTGGTGGTGCGTCCGGGCGAGAGCATCGAGACGTTGCGCGGCGCGGTCAACGGGGTTGCCGGTCTCGCGGGCGACGCATTGCGCGCCGCGGGCAAGGTCGCGGCCGTGCTGCGTACCGCGACACAGAGCGCCCCGTCCAGCCCACTGAACGCGCCGATCTCGCGAAATCGTCGGTTCGCCGTGGCCAAGACCGAGCTGGCGGATTACCGCAGGATCCACGACAGATTCGACTGCTCGATCAACGACGTCGTGCTCGCAGTCGTCACCGGCGCGCTGCGAAATTGGCTGCTCTCGCGCGGCGAACCCGTCACGGCATCGTCCACCGTGCGGGCCATGGTGCCGATGTCGGTGTACGTCTCGTCCGATCGAGTCGGCTTCGGTGAGGGCAGCGACATGTCCGGTGAGCCGGCAGAGGACGATCGCAGCGAAGTGTCCTCGTTTCTTGTCGACCTCCCGGTGGGGGAGTCGAACGCCGTCGTTCGGCTGTCTCACATCGCGCACGCAACCGAGGCGCATTCTCATCAGAGCCGCGGTGTGACGGCTCAGACGCTGATGCGGATCAGTGGGTTCGCTCCGGCGAGCCTGCATGCCATGGGTGCGCGGGCGGGTAGCCGACTCTCGCAACGAGTGTTCAACCTGATCGTCACCAACGCGCCGGGACCGCAGTTTCCGCTGTACGTCGGTGGTGCCCGGATGCTCGAGATGTACCCGGTGTCGCCGCTGTTCGAGAATCAGGCGTTGAGTATCGGGCTGACGTCGTACGACGGTTTCGTGTTCTTCGGGCTCAACGCCGACCGCGGAGCGATGCCCGATGTGGATGTGGTGACAGCGCTGTTGCACGAGGCGCTGGAAGAGTTGGTCGACGCCAGCAACGAATCGAGAGTGTGAGGTCTTTTGCAATGCGTGTCTACGTTCCGGCGACGCTGGAATTCTTGAAAGTGCTCGCAGCCGAGGGCGAGTTCAGTCCGGTCTCGCGCACCGCATTCGCGGTGACGCCCACCTTGCGTGAGGCGTACTCGTCGGGCGACGACGAGGAGTTGTCCGAGGTCGCGATGGGGGAGGCCGCGCGTGCCTCGCTGCGCCTGATCGCCGCGGCCGTCGACGACGAGGCGGACACGGGGACGGTGGCCGACGGCGTGGTCTACCGACGGGCGGTGATTGCCGCAGACGTCGACGATCCCACCCTGCGTCCCGATCTCGACGACGCTGTCGTTCGGCTGAAGGAACCGCTGCGAATGGATCAGGTCGCGTCGGTGCACGTCGATCTGGAAGGGGCCGAAGAAGCAGTTGCCAAGGCTGTCTCCGCCGTGGACGCAGCGGACATGGGCGATGCCGATGCAGAATTCGTTCTCGGTGATGCCGAAGACCACACGCTGGCGTGGTACGCCCCCCAGGAACTACCGTTTCTGCTCGATCTGCTGTGATCCTGCTCTCGGCCACGACCTGGCGATATCCGCGGTTGGGCTGCCTGCAGAGGTGACCAGGGGACTCAACCTACGGTAGCGTAACCTCGATGCCCGCACGCGGTTCGGTACGACGATCGAGGGGATGGGGAACACCCGATGGATCTGAAGAAGTGGTTGGAGGCCCCGGTGGCCGGTGTCTCGGCACCCAAGCGGCCGAGGCTGAACATGCTGCGTGGTGCTTTCACCCGCATCACCACTCCCTTACTGCCCGACGACTACTTGCACCTCGCCAACCCGTTGTGGTCGGCCCGTGAACTGCGCGGCCGCGTCGTACGCGTAGAGAAAGAAACCGCTACCGCGGTGACACTGGTGATCCAGCCCGGGTGGGGCTTCAATTTCGACTATCAGCCGGGTCAGTACATCGGAATCGGACTGCATCTCGGCGGTCGGTGGCACTGGCGCTCGTATTCACTGACCTCGCCGCCGAACTGGGAAGACAAGCTGATCTCCATCACCGTCAAGGCGATGCCCGAAGGGTTCCTCTCGTCACACCTGGTGGGCGGCGTGCCGCAGGGGACCATCGTGCGACTGGCGGCACCGAAGGGCAATTTCGCACTGCCCGTTCCGCCGCCCGCCAAGATTCTCTTCGTCACCGCAGGTAGCGGCATCACCCCGGTCATCTCGATGCTCAGAGCACTCGATCGCCACGGCGACATGCCCGATACCGTGCATATCCACTCGGCCCCCACCGAGGACGAGGTGATGTTCGCGGCCGAACTCGCAGCCCTCGAGAAGTCGCATCCCGAGTTCACCTCTCACGTGCAGCTGACGCGTTCCGATGGCAAGTTCGCTCTGTCCTCGCTCGACGAGCTGTACCCCGACTGGCGTACCCGCGACACCTGGGCCTGCGGTCCCGCGGCACTGCTCGAAGAAATCGAGAAGACGTGGAAGCGCGAGGGAATCGAGCACAAGCTGCACCTCGAGCGGTTCGAGATCTCACGCGCCGATACGTCCGGTTCGGGCGGAACCGTCACGTTCTCCAAGTCCGACAAGAAAGCGGCGGCGGACGGGGCGACCACACTGCTCGAAGCGGGCGAAAAAGTGGGTGTTCGGATGCCGTTCGGCTGCCGTATGGGTATCTGCCAGACGTGTGTGGTGCCGTTGACCGCAGGGCATGTGATCGACCTGCGTTCCGGTAAGGAACACAGCGAGGGTGACCGCGTCCAGACGTGCATTTCCGCGGCCGCGGGCGACTGCACATTGGAACTGTAGGTCTGTTTTTCGCACACTGCATTCTCAGGCTGCTGGGTTACGCTCACGTAGGTTGCCCACGCTGAACCCCGGTATTTCGGGCGCCGCACACAACTGTTGGAGGACCCGGTGGCCATCACCGACATCAAAGAGTTCGCTCACCTGACCGAAGAAGACATGGAAGCGTTCGGGCGCGAACTGGACGCCATTCGCCGCGACGTCGAGGACAGTCGCGGTGAACGCGATGCCGCATACATCCGCCGGACCATCCGAGCTCAGCGCATGCTCGAGCTCGGCGGACGCGCCGTGCTGCTCGGCAGCAAGTACCGGCCGGCATGGCTCGTGGGGACCGCGATGCTCAGCGTCGCCAAGATCATCGAGAACATGGAACTCGGCCACAACGTGATGCACGGCCAGTGGGACTGGATGAACGATCCGGAAATTCACTCCACCTCGTGGGAGTGGGACCAGACCGGACCGTCGGAGCAGTGGAAGCGGGCGCACAACTACTCGCACCACACGTACACCAACATCGTCGGAATGGACGACGACATCGGGTTCGGCATCCTACGGATGACCCGCGACGAGCCGTGGAAGCCGATCAACCTCGTTCAGCCGCTCGCCAACATCGTGCTGGCGACGACGTTCGAGTGGGGCATCGCGCTGCACGACTACGACGCTCAGAAGCAGCTCGACGGGGACCACGAAAAGGGCCTCTTCAAGTCACCGGCGGCCCGCGCTTTCGCGCGCAAGATCGCCAAGCAGGTCGGGAAGGACTTCGTCCTGTTCCCCGCCCTGTCCGGCCCGGCGTGGAAGTCCACGTTGACCGCCAATGCCACGGCCAACCTGGTTCGAAACCTCTGGGCCTACGCCGTGATCTTCTGCGGTCACTTCCCCGACGGTGCCGAGAAGTTCACGATCGGTCAGTTCGAGAACGAGACCCGTCCCGAGTGGTACCTGCGGCAGATGCTCGGTAGTGCCAACTTCGAGGCCGGCCCCGTCATGGCGTTCATGAGCGGAAACCTCTGCTACCAGATCGAGCACCACATGTTCCCGGACCTGCCGAGCAATCGGTACTCGGAGATCGCAGAGAAGGTGCACGCGCTGTGCGACAAGTACGACCTGCCGTACACGACAGGGTCGCTCGGTAAGCAGTACCTGTTGGCACTGCGGACCATCCACAAGCTGTCGCTGCCCGACAAGTGGTTGCGCGCAACCTCGGACAACGCGCCCGAGACATCGTCGGAGCGGCGTTGGCGCGTCGGCGATTCTCCGACCGTGCACGCACTTCGGATCGACCCGCTCACCGGCCAGCGCCGTGGACTGCGCTCGGCGATGCAGGAGGCGCGAGGAGCTCTGCGCAACGCGAAGAAAGAAGCCAAACGACAGGCGAAGGCGCTCCGGCGATCGGACGTCACCGCCTGATTGTGAATCGTCACACAGATTCGCGCCCGTAACCTACGCGACCGTAAGTTACGATACGGTAGGTGACGGAAATGCACACGGCTCACTACCGCACGCTGTGTGTTCACAACTGCCAGGAGGCTGTTTCCCATGGCGATTTCGGACATCAAGGAATACGCGCATCTGACCGACGCCGACATCGAAGCACTGGGCCACGAGCTCGATGCGATTCGGCGAGACATCGAGGCGTCCCGTGGTGAACGCGACGCCCGGTACGTGAAGAACACGATTCGGCTGCAACGCTCGCTCGACATCGGCGGACGTGCAGTCCTGTTCGCCAGTCGCCGCCGCCCGGCATGGCTGGTCGGTACCGCCATGCTCGGGGTCGCGAAGATCATCGAGAACATGGAGCTCGGCCACAACGTCATGCACGGCCAGTGGGACTGGATGAACGATCCGGAGATCCACTCCACCTCGTGGGAGTGGGACAACACCGGGCCCTCGGCGCACTGGAAGCAGACGCACAACTACATTCACCACAAGTACACCAACGTGTTGGGCATGGACGACGACGTGGGTTACGGCCTGCTGCGCGTCACCCGCGACCAGCGTTGGAAGCCGTTCAACATCGGCAACCCGGTCTACAACCTGTTGCTGCAGCTGTTCTTCGAGTACGGCGTGGCGCTGCAGCACCTGGAACTGGGCAAGGTGGCCAAGGGCCGCGTCCCACGTGAAGAATTCGAGCAGAAGCGTCGCGAGGTCCTCGAGAAGGTCGGCAAGCAGATGGGTAAGGACTACGTCCTGCATCCGCTGCTCACCGGACCTGCCTGGAAGAGCACGCTGACGGCGAACATCGTCGCCAACATGATGCGCAACGTGTGGACCAACACCGTCATCTTCTGCGGGCACTTCCCCGACGGTGCCGAGAAGTTCACCAAGTCGGACATGGAAGGCGAAACGCAGGGGCAGTGGTACCTGCGTCAGATGCTGGGCAGCGCGAACTTCAACGCCGGTCCGGTCATGGAGTTCATGAGCGGCAATCTCTGTTACCAGATCGAGCATCACCTGTTCCCCGATCTACCCAGCAATCGTCTGCGGGAGATCAAGGTTCGGGTTCTCGAACTCGCGGAGAAGTACGACCTGCCGTACACGACCGGTTCGATCGTGCATCAGTACTTCCTGTCGTGGCGAACCATCGCCAAGCTGTCGCTTCCGAACAAGTACTTGAAGGCGACCAGCGACGACGCGCCGGAAACCGCGTCCGAGCGTAAATGGGAACAGGCACCTGCAGGTCTGTTCGCCGTCGACCCCGACACCGGAAAGCGGCGTGGCCTCCGTACAGCGATCGCAGAAACCAAGAAGCGCAAGGGAATTCGCAGACTGGTCGGCAAAGCAGCCTGACCGACTCCGATTTCGAGTAGCGAAGCCTGGTACAGACCCCGTGGGTCTCTACCAGGCTTCGTTCGTTCGAACCGCTTCCAGCAGGAGCCGTACGGCAGCCACCCGTCGTGCTGCATCCCCGGTGAGCGTGTCGAGAGCGCACTCGGGATCTGCCGGGGGGCCCAGGTGAGTGCATCCGCGGGGGCAGTCCTCGATGGTCTCGGCGAGGTCGGAGAATGCGGCCACGACGTTCTCCGGCGAGATGTGCGCCAATCCGAACGACCGGATGCCGGGGGTGTCGACCACCCATCCGCCGCCCGGTAGCGGCAGCGCCACCGATTGCGTCGACGTATGGCGGCCCTTGCCGACGCCCGAGACCACCCCGGTCGCGCGATAGGCGTCGGGCACCAGTCTGTTGACGAGTGTCGACTTGCCGACACCGGAGTGTCCGATGAGCGCGGTGACCTTGTTCGTCAGCATGGCGGTCAGTTCGGTCAGGTCCTCGGACTGGCCCGCCAGTACCACCGGGACGTCCAGATCGGCGAACGACGCGGTGAACTCGTCGGGTGCAGCGAGATCGCTCTTGGTCAGGCACAGTACCGGTTCGAGTCCGCCGACGTACGCCGCGACGAGGGCGCGCTCGACGAAGCCGGTGCGGGGAGGTGGATCGGCGAGCGCTGCGACGATGAGCAGTCGGTCGGCGTTGGCCACCACGACGCGTTCGAACGGGTCGGTGTCGTCCGCGGTGCGGCGCAGCACCGTTCGCCGCTCGGCCACGCGCACGATTCGGGCCAGAGTGTCGACCTTGCCCGACAGATCTCCGACGATGCCGACCTCGTCGCCCACCACGATCGGGGTTCGACCCAGCTCGCGGGCCCGCATCGTCACGACCGGCCGAGACGGGTCACCATCGAGTACGCAGCCCCAGCGGCCGCGGTCCACGGACACCACCATGCCGGCTTCGGCGTCGTTGTGTTCGGGTCGAGTCTTGGTGCGCGGACGAGAACTCTTGCCCGGCCGGATGCGGACGTCGGACTCGTCGTAGCGGCGCGCGGTCAGGATCCGACCCCGCTGGGTGTAGAGGCGGACAACATCGTGTCCCACAGGTTCTCGAAGCCGGGGAGAGTCTTGGCGGTGGTGCCGATGTCGTCGACCTCGACGCCCGGGACGCGGAGCCCGACGATCGCGCCGGCAGTGGCCATCCGGTGGTCGGCGTAGGAGTGCCAGGTGCCGCCGTGCAGCGGTGCGGGATCGATGCGAATGCCGTCCTCGGTTTCCACCGCTCGCCCGCCGAGGCGCACAATCTCGGTCGTCAGTGCGGCCAATCGGTCGGTCTCGTGACCGCGTAGGTGGGCGATGCCGCGCAGGATGGACGGCCCCTCGGCCAGGGTGGCGAGCGCTGCGACGGTGGGGGTCAGCTCGCCGACGTCGTGCAGATCGAAGTCGATGCCGCGCAACGTGTTCGGACCTTCGACGGTCAGCACCCCTGCGCGTAGTTCGACCACCGCGCCCATCTGCGTGAGGATCTCGCGGAACACGTCACCGGGTTGAGTCGTAGACTCGGGCCAATTCGGTACTCGCACAACACCTTCGGTGACAGCGGCGGCAGCGAGGAACGGGGTGGCGTTCGAGAGGTCCGGCTCGATGCTCCAGTCCACGGGGGTGACCGAACCGGGATGCACGCGCCAGGTGTTCGCGTCTCCGCTCGATTCCGGGGTGTCGACTCGGACGCCCGCACGGCGCAGCATCTCCACGGTCATGTCGATGTGCGGCATGGACGGGACGGGCTTACCGATGTGATGGATTTCGATTCCCTCGTCGAACGCCGCGGCCGAGAGCATCAGGCCCGAGACGAACTGCGACGACCCCGAGGCGTCGATCTCGACGGATCCACCACGCAGCGAACCGGTACCGCGCATCGTGAACGGCAGTGCGCTGCCGTCGACGTCGGCGCCCACGGCGCGCAGTGCGTCGAGGATGGTGTCGAGCGGCCGGATGCGAGCCTGCTCGTCTCCGTCGAAGGACACCACGCCGTCGGCGAGCGCGGCCAGGGGTGGGACGAAACGCATGACCGTTCCGGCCAGGCCGCACTCGACGGATCCACCGTGCAGCGTTCCCGGTGTCACACGGAGAGACGTCGGATCGTTGCGGTCGGCGCCCACCTGCACGCCCAGTGTTTCCAGAGCATGGATCATCAAGTCGGTGTCGCGGCTGCGAAGCGCGCCGGTGACGGTCGACGGGCCGGATGCGAGCGAGGCGATGATCAGCGCGCGATTGGTGATCGACTTCGATCCGGGCAGAGTGACTGTCGCGTCGATGGGTCCATCGGCGGCGGGGGCTGTCCAAGTGCTCACCGGTCCATCTTCGCTCATCGGCGGTCAGTGTGCGGCGATGGGCGCGGTGACGGCGCGCGTGAGGCGAATGAGATCGGCTGGAGCGAGTTCGATCTCCAGGCCACGGCGACCCCCGCTGCACAGCACACGGTCGAACTCGAGTGCCGAGTCGTCTATGACGGTGGGCAGGGATCTACGTTGGCCGAGCGGAGAAATTCCACCGAACACGTAGCCCGACGACCGTTCGGCGGCAGCTCTGTCGGCCATCGCGACCTTCCGCGTGTCCAGAGCGGCTGCTGCCGCTTTCAACGAGAGCATTCCGGTGACGGGGACCACCGCGACGGCCAGCGAACGATCTGCGCGTTCGACGACCAGGGTCTTGAACACCTGCTCCGGGCGCACGCCGAGGCGCTCGCCCAGAATCTCGGCGGCCTCGCTGCCGAACGACTGCGTGCGCGAATCGTGCTCGTAGGTGTGCACGGTATGCGCCACCTTCCGTGCGGTGAGCAGCGCAAGAGCGGGAGTCGACGCAGCCATTCGTCGGACTCTATCGACTGCGGCGGGAACACCGCGGCGCGCGGCAGTGTTGTGACAGGGCAGATACGGATGCAGGCGGAAGGAATGACGAATGGCAGTGCTGACCGCGGGACGTCCCTTGGCGATCAAGGGGGTGATCTCGTCGCAGAAGCCGACTTCGGGCGCGGTAGCCTGGGTGGTGGAAGCTACCGAAGGGATCAGCGTGACAGAAGCCAGGACTCCCACCGAAGCGGACGAGAAGGCGATCGCCGAGCAGCGGGCAGCCGAGACCGAGGCCCAGCTGACCGAACGCTTCGAGCGTGACGCGTTGCCGATGCTCGACCAACTGTACGGTGCCGCGCTGCGGATGACGCGCAACCCCGCAGATGCCGAGGACCTGGTGCAGGAGACGTTCGTGAAGGCCTACTCGGCGTTCCGGTCGTTCCGTGAGGGCACGAACCTGAAGGCGTGGCTCTACCGAATCCTGACCAACACCTACATCAACTCCTATCGCAAGAAGCAGCGTCAGCCTGCGCAGTACCCGACCGACGAGATCAGTGACTGGCAGCTCGCCGCGACCGCTGAACACACGTCCACCGGACTGCGCTCGGCCGAGGTCGAGGCGCTGGACGCACTGCCGGACGACGACATCAAGGCCGCTCTGCAGTCGTTGCCCGAGGAATTCCGGATGGCGGTGTACTACGCCGACGTCGAGGGTTTCCCGTACAAGGAAATCGCGGAGATCATGGGAACGCCCATCGGAACGGTGATGTCGCGCTTGCATCGTGGGCGTAAGCAACTTCGAGGTTTGCTGGCGGGTGTGGCCCGCGACCGTGGATTCAACCGGGACGGCGCAGTCGACCGGCACGAGCAGGAGGTAGTCCAGTGACGCGCACCGGTGATTCCGGCGATGACATCATCGGCGGCGGTTCTGTGGGCGACGGCGGAGCCGACGCCGAATTCGAGCGACTGGATTGCTCGGCCGTGATCGCGGACGTATGGATCATGTTGGACAACGAGTGCGACGAGGCCAGCAGGCAACGGTTGCAGAAGCACATCGACGAGTGCGGATCGTGCTTCGAGGCGTACGGCATCGAAGAGAAGGTCAAGCGGCTGATCTCCCGTAAATGTGGCGGAGATCAAGCGCCCGCCGGGCTTCGCGAGCGACTCAGCGTGGAAATCCGACGTACGGTGCTGACCCGTAGCGTCGACTCCGAATAACCTGATCGTACCGACGACGAAGGGCCGAGAAGCAGTGCTTCTCGGCCCTTCGTGGCTGGTGGCAGAACGTCAGCTGTTGGGACGTTTGCCGTGGTTGGCCTTGTTGCCCTTACGAGCACGCTTCTTACGTCCACGCTTTCCCATGATGGGCTCCTCTCGTTTGTTCACTACAGTCTCCCACGTGTGATTGGCTTACTGCGACGGGCATGGTCTCCGGTGTGTGCCCGCCGCGGTTCGAGGTGTCGTGAGAGAGGGGTTCGCCGGTGTCCGAGGATGTTCGTGCGGAGATGGTGTCGACGGTGTTTCAGGTGGTCGTGGCCCGCGGTGATGCCGTCGAGGTCGGTGACACGTTGGTCGTGCTGGAGTCGATGAAGATGGAGATTCCCGTGCTCGCCGAGACCGCAGGCACCGTCACGTCCGTGGACGTCGCAGTGGGGGATGTCATTCAACAGGGCGACCTCATCGCTGTGGTGTCCTGACCGACGGCTGCGTGAGAACCCGTGTCGACCCTCAGTGACCTGCTGGCCGAACACACCGATCTGCCCGGTGCCGCGGTGGACCATCTGCAGCGCGTCGTAGGGGAGTGGCAGCTCCTGGCCGACCTGTCGTTCGCGGACGTATTGCTCTGGGTCGGTACCGACGATGTCTCGGACGGGTCGGCGGACGTGCTGTGTGTCGCCCAGTGCAGACCCACCACCGCGCCGACGGTGTTCACCCACG
The DNA here is from genome assembly GCF_040702225.1 of Rhodococcus sp. NPDC080181. Lineage (NCBI taxonomy): Bacteria > Bacillati > Actinomycetota > Actinomycetes > Mycobacteriales > Nocardiaceae > Rhodococcus > Rhodococcus sp. NPDC080181. The sequence goes on along the minus strand of NZ_JBFBKN010000014.1, from coordinate 90,989 downwards.
ACATCGTGGGGACGACCATCTCCGAGTCCGAGCACCCCGAAGTGCTCGTCGCGTTGCAACAGCGAAAGATCGTGCAGGGTGGTGTTCTGACCCGCAGCGAGAGCATTCCCGTGCGATGTGGAGAGCACGTCATCGCCGTGCTGACCCGCGACACCAATCCGGCCCAGCTTCGTCCGCCGAGTGCGCTCGAGGTCGCGTATCGGGAATGTGCGGACGATCTGTGCCTGATGATCAGCGAGGGAACGTTTCCGACGCCGGAGGAGCGAACCGACGTCAACTCGTCGCCGCGGGCCGGCGACGGCTTCATCCGCATCGATACCGAGGGACGGGTGGATTACGCGAGCCCCAATGCGCTGTCGGCGTACCACCGGATGGGTTTGACGACGGAACTGTCGGGCCGTGACCTCGCGTCGGTGACGCGGTCTCTGGTGACCGACCCGTTCGATTCGCAAGAAGTGGCCGACCATATCCGGTCGTCACTGTCCGGCAACGTCGGGCACCGAATGGAAGTGGACGCCCGCGGCGCGACGGTTCTGGTGCGCACGTTGGCACTGCAGCCGCACGGTCGATCCGCGGGCGCAGCCGTACTCGTCCGAGACGTCACCGAGGTGAAGCGACGCGACCGTGCGCTGCTCAGCAAGGACGCGACGATTCGCGAAATCCACCATCGAGTGAAGAACAACCTGCAGACCGTGGCGGCTCTGCTGAGGCTGCAGTCGCGGCGGCTCGAGAACGAGGAAGCTCGCACCGCGTTGTCCGAATCCGTTCGCCGCGTGACGTCCATCGCGCTGGTGCACGAGATGCTGTCGATGTCGGTCGACGAAGAAGTGGATCTCGACGAGATAGTCGACCGGTTGGTGCCGATCATGCTCGACATCGCCACCGTCAACCCTCGGGTGCGGGTGGTCCGAGACGGCCAACTCGGTGTCTTCTCCGCCGAGCGGGCGACACCGCTGGTGATGGTGTTGGCCGAGCTGGTGCAGAACGCGATGGAGCACGGGTTCGACGCCGGATCGGTCGGCGTGGTGCGCATCGGTGCCGATCGTTCGTCGAAATGGCTCGACGTCGTCATCCACGACGACGGTCGCGGATTGCCCGCAGGGTTCTCGTTGGAGCGTTCGGACGGACTGGGGCTGCAGATCGTACGCACTCTGGTGTCGGTCGAACTGAACGGTTCTCTGGGCCTGCATCCGGCTCCTGGAGGTGGCACCGACGCCATGCTGCGAGTGCCACTGGGCCGTCGGGTGCCGCGAGCCTGACGGGCCGCTCGTGAACAGTGCGTTACGAACCGGCCGCACTGTGACGTGAGAACGCCCGATCCGTGGAAGCGCCCGCTATGCAGTCCGACATGCAGAAGGCCCGGTATCCGCTGAGCGGATACCGGGCCTACCGAGTGTTGTGTGCCTGCGTCCTAGACGGAGCTACGTGCGCGCGTACGTGCGTTGCGTCGCTTGAGTGCACGGCGCTCGTCTTCGCTCATTGCGCCCCATACTCCTGCGTCCTGGCCGGATTCGAGTGCCCAGGACAGGCATTCTGCGGTGACGGGGCACCGAGTACAGACGACTTTGGCATCGGCGATCTGCGCGAGCGCCGGACCACTGTTTCCCACCGGGAAAAATAGTTCCGGATCTTCATCGCGACAAATTGCCTTGTGGCGCCAGTCCATCCTCTGCTCCTTACCGGGCGCCGAAGCGCCGTTTCGTTTCTCTTCTGTTTCACGAGTGGGTAACCAATGTTTCCGCACTGTTGCTTGTGAATGCTTTCACGAACTCAGGTGAAGTCAAGGGATACGCGCGTGACCGTGGTCAAGCTCACTCTGTTAGGCTCGCTTTAGCCTTCTGCGCTCCTTTGTACCCCGACTCGGCAGATATTGCTCGTGATTTCGCAGGAAATTGCCCATCGAGCATCTTCGCGCCCAGGTCACAGTGGGTCTCACGTGACGGGCGCGACAACATCCAATGCGTCGGGAGTCGAGAAGAACTCCGCCTCGGTGCGTTCACCCAGATAGTCCCCGTCCATCTGCAGCCCCATCGGTTCTGCAGACGTGATTCGAACACTCGGGACGTCGTCGACTCGAATCAACTTGCGAGACTTCGGTTCTGCCCCTTTGGCCAACAGCTGACGCGACACCCGCAGCGTGGGGAACAGTGCCGTCGAGCGCATCGCGAACACACCGAGACCCGAATCGAAAGCGGTCCCGGGATTGGTATGGACCGGACGATAGTTCAAGAAGGTCCACGGACTCGAGTTCGACACGAACGCATAGTGCACGTTCTCGAACGGATCCCGCCCGGGAACCTCCACCGTCAACTGCGCCGGACGACGCTTGTGCTTGAAGAACTCCTGCACCGAGAACCGGAGATAACGCGTCGCCGACACGGGCGTACCGTCCTTCCGGCTCGCATCGATGGCCCGACACACTTCCGCGTCCAAACCCATCCCGGCATTGAACGTGAACCACCGGTTGTCGCAATGCCCCAGACCGACCGTCCTCCGCGCCCGCGCGTCCAGCAGACCGATCAACTGATTCGTGGCCGCTACCGGGTCCGCCTCGATTCCGAGAGAGCGCGCGAACACATTCGCACTACCACCGGGAACGACCGCAATAGGCGGAATCGCGCCGATCGTCACCGCCTGCATCGACGTCGGCAACGGAACCCCGAGCAGACCGTTGATGACCTCGTTCACCGTGCCGTCACCCCCGTGAACGATCACCAGGCCGACCCCGTCCTCACGGGCACCCCGAGCCAACTCCGACGCATGATCACGATGCGTCGTCTGCGCCACCGTCACTCGCAACCGACTCGACAATGCATGAGCCAACAGATCCCGAGCTGCAGCCGTCGTAGAAGTCGCATTGGGATTGACGATCAGCAGCGCACGCACAGGAACAAACACTAACCGGGTGGCTCGGCGGACTCCACCGGCACCACCCGGGTCGTTCCGCAGGCTCCACTCGCGCCCCCCGGGTCGTTCCGCAGGCTCCACTCGCGCCCCCTGGGTCGTTCCGCAGGCTCCACTCCCGCCCCCTGGGTCGTTCCGCGGGCTCCACTCCCGCCCCCTGGGTCGTTCCGCGGGCTCCACTCGCGCCACCCGGGTCGTTCCGCAGGCTCCACTCCCGGTTGCTTAGGCTGGTCCCGTGTCCACCCAACCCGAGAACCTCACCCCACCGGCCACTTTTCGATCCGCCGGGGTCCTCGTCGCAGCACAAGGTGCCGTCTCGCTGGTCGCGGCCTTCGTTCTCGTCGTGCGCGCGGTCTCCGGGGAGGGCGACAACGCTGTCGCCAACGGGTACGGCACGGCCGGGTGGTTCGGCGTGCTGGGCCTCGGCGTCGGCGCTGCAGGCGTCGCCCTGATTCTCGGCAAACGGTGGGGGAGGGCACTGGCAACCGTCGTACAGCTACTGCTGCTTCCGGTCGTCTGGTCGCTGCTCACCGGTTCACATCAGACCGTCTACGGCATCGTTCTGGGAATCGTCGTGGTTGCCGTGCTGGTGCTGCTGTTCAGTCCACCCTCGTCGCAGTGGATGGCGGCCGAGTACAGCGACGTCGACGACGAACCGCGTCTCTAGGACGCTTTCGCTGCCAGGTCCCTCAGGGCACCGTCGGTCAATCGGAATGTGGTCCACTCGTCCTGAGCCTGCGCGCCCAACGCTCGGTAGAACCCGATCGACGGAGTGTTCCAGTCCAACACCGACCAGGTCAGTCGCGTGTAGCCGTTGGTTTCGCACTCGGCCGCCAACGCTGCCAGCAGTGCGGTTCCGAACCCATGGCCGCGTGCGTCCGGCTGCACGTAGAGGTCCTCCAGATAGATTCCGTTGACCCCGTCCCAGGTGGAGAAGTTCAAGAACCACAGAGCGCACCCCACCACCACGCCGTCGTGCTCGGCGACGTGCGCGAACACCGACGGATTCTCACCGAACAGAGCCGACCGAAGGTGGTCGTCTCGGACCGTGCACAACGAGGACGCCTTCTCGTACTCCGCCAGTTCGTGGACCAACCCGCAGATGGCGGATACATCGTCTTCGGTGGCGCGGCGGATCATCGTGGACCTCCGGTCGGGTCGGTGCCGATCGAGCGATCGGTGGCTGCAGAGAGAATCGAGGGGTGAACATTGTGGGCGATGAGCTGTCGAAAGGAGTGCTCGAAACCGAGCAGTGAGTAGGCGGCCGGGGACAATGCGAAGCGCTTCCCTTCGGTGATGGACGCTTCCGTCCAGCCGGCGATCAGTGCTCGCGAGAAATGGCCGTGTCCCACCAGCACCACGTCCCGGCCTTCGAGCAGTGGAAGAACAACGGACAACACCAGTTCGACGCGAACAGCGATGTCACCGATCGACTCTCCGCCCGGGCACGGGTGCGTCCAGACGGTCCAGTGCGGCACTGTCTCGTGGATCTCCGACGACGTGATGCCCTCGTAGTCGCCGTAGTCCCATTCCGACAGCGCATCCCATGTTCGATCGACCTCGAGCCCCGCGAGATCGGCTGTTCGACGGGCCCGTTCGCGCGGGCTGCTGATGACCACCGGGTCGCGCAGTTTCAGCAGAGTCAGCAGTGAGCCGGCCTCGACTGCCTGCTGCTCACCGTGGGCGGTGAGTGGAACATCGGTGTTTCCGGTGTGCTTACCCGCGAGGGCCCATTCGGTTTCCCCGTGACGGAGCAGAACGACTCGGCCGGCCTCGACGGCTCCGTGGTTGGTCATGCACTCGATCATGCCTGCCGGTCGGGTGTGGGCTTCGTCATACCGAACCGGTGGATGTGTCCGAAAACGCGATTGAGTCCAGACCTACCGGACGGTTATTCTCTTCTGGATCTTCACCGTCGCAGGCAACGCAGTCCTGTCCGTCAGTGTGCTCACTGCATTGACCTCGTAGCTCTTCTCATCGATCTGGAGAACAATGACCGACTTGCAGAAGCCCGCGCCCTCCGGTGCCCCGGAGAAGCTCGACGGAGCGTTGCTGAAGATCGCCGGTGTCGTCGTTCTCGGCGCGATCATGTCGATTCTCGACGTCACCGTCGTCAGCGTGGCCTTGAGGACGTTCACCGACGTGTTCGAGACCACGTATGCCAACGCGGCCTGGACGATGACCGGTTACACCCTCGCCTTGGCCACCGTCATCCCGTTGACGGGCTGGGCTGCGGACCGTTTCGGCACCAAGCGTCTCTACATCACGGCACTGGTGCTGTTCGTTCTCGGTTCGGTGCTGTGCAGTTTCGCCTGGGACATCACGTCGTTGATCGTGTTCCGCGTACTGCAGGGCCTCGGCGGAGGCATGTTGATGCCCCTGGGCATGACGATCATGACGCGTGCCGCCGGCCCCGAACGGATCGGCCGCGTGATGGCCGTGCTCGGTGTGCCGATGCTGATCGGGCCCATCGCGGGCCCCATCCTCGGCGGTTGGCTGATCGAGGCCGCGAGCTGGCACTGGATCTTCCTCATCAACTTGCCGATCGGCATTCTCGCGCTGATCGCCGCAATCGTGATCTTTCCGCGAGACAATCCGACCCCGTCGGAATCGTTCGACTTCCGCGGCATGCTGATGCTCTCGCCCGGTCTGGCCCTGTTTCTCTACGGTGCGTCGTCGGTCGTCGAAACCGAGACCGTGCTGGCCGTCAAGGTGCTGGTTCCGGTCATCGTGGGCCTGGTGCTGATCGTGTTGTTCGTCTTCCACGCTCTGCGCGTCGAGCATCCGTTGATCGACCTGAGGCTCTTCCGGAACCGCTCACTCACCGTCGCGGTCATCACGACCACCTTCTTCATGGTCGCGTTCATGGGCGCAGGGTTGCTGTTTCCCAGCTACTTCCTGCTCCGCGGCGAGTCCACACTGTCGGCCGGGCTGCTTCTCGCACCGCAGGGTATCGGCGCGATGATAGCCATGCCGATCGCCGGAGTGATCGCGGACAAGACCGGTCCAGGACGAATCGTGCTGATGGGCATGGTCCTGATCACTGCAGGCATGGCGGTGTTCACCCAGGTCGGCACCAGCACGTCGTACACGTTGTTGATCGGAGCCTTGTTCGTCATGGGGCTGGGGCTCGGCTCGACGATGATGCCCATCATGACTGCTGCGCTGCAGACGTTGACGAACGAAACAGTCGCTCGCGGTTCGACATTGATGAACATCGTCCAGCAGGCCGCCGGATCGATCGGAACCGCGTTGATGTCGGTGGTGTTGACCGCGCAGCAGAAGCCGGCGCTGACGGCCTCGAGCCAGCTCGAAGCATTCGACATCTCGGCGCGCGCGTTCGGGACCACCTTCATGGTCGCGTTGGTGCTCATCGTCATCACGTTCGTGCCCGCGTTCTTCCTGCCCCGAACCAAGCACGTTTCTCAGGAATCCGCGCCGCCGATCGTGATGCACTGACGCGCCCGGAACCGACAAACCTCGCTCGAGCGGCGAATCTAGGCAAGGATCAGGGCGTGACGACAATTCTTGCGGTAGCGAATCAGAAGGGCGGCGTGGCCAAGACCACTACGGTCGCCTCGCTGGCAGCCGCGCTGCACGCACTCGACCGACGCGTTCTGGTGGTCGATCTCGACCCGCAGGGATGCCTGACGTTCTCGCTCGGTCACAACCCGGACAAGCTCGACTCGTCGGTGCACGAAGTATTGACCGGGGACGCACAGGTCGAGGACGTGCTGATCGAGACGGCGGAGGGGATCGTGCTGTTGCCCGCCACGATCGACCTCGCGGGTGCGGAGGCGCTGTTGCTCATGCGCGCCGGTCGCGAGTTCGCACTCAAGCGTGCTCTGGCACCGATTCTGCAGGATTTCGACGTGGTCGTCATCGATTGCCCACCCTCGCTCGGTGTTCTCACGCTGAACGGTCTCACGGCAGCGCAATCGGTTCTGGTCCCGCTCCAGTGTGAGACGCTCGCTCACCGCGGCGTCGGACAACTACTGCGGACGGTGTCCGAGGTGCAGCAGATCACCAACCCCGACCTCGCACTGCTGGGTGCACTGCCCACCCTGTTCGATGCCCGTACCACCCACAGCCGTGACGTGCTCGGCGATGTTTCCGACCGGTACTCGCTGCCGGTCCTCGCTCCGCCGATCCCCAGGACGGTGCGTTTCGCGGAGGCGAGTGCATCCGGCGCAACGGTGCTGTCGGGGCGAAAGAACAAGGGCGCGCAGGCGTATCGCGAGCTGGCCGAGAACTTGTTGGCCCACTGGGAGGGCACAGCGGAACTGAAGACGTACGACCCCGCGGAGTAGCTCCTCCAATCGGCCGTCCTCGATCAACCCAGCGCGACCAGGTCGGAACCGCGCTGCTCGACGACGACATCGCCGATCACGGAGGTCTGCACCGGTCCGTCGTAGTCGCCGCGATCGATCGGAATCTCGGCAATCACCGTGCCGGTGGCGAGCTCGACCACCGCGATCGCGTCGGGCACGGGAACCAGTAGCCTGCCGGCCATGACGGCACCGCTGCCGAGGGCCCCGGGCATGGACCACGCCGGAGTCAGGTCGGTGGAGTTCAGTGCCTGGACTCCCGAGCCGGTGAACCAGGTGAACACCGAACCCTGTTTCGCTGCCGGCGAGGCGGGCGGTGCGGATGCTGGGCCGAGGCCCGCGGGGAGAGCGAACTCGGAGACGGCCGTGGCGGTGTCGTCGTAGAGCGCGATGCGCGCAGGGACACCCTTTGCGGACGGAACATACAGCGCGACAAGGCTTCCCGTCAGAGCCAGCACGCGTCCGGATGTCGGCTCCTGCCCCGAGGTGACGAGATCCGGGACCACCGAGGATCCGTACTCCTCGGGTTCGCTCGCATCCTTGGGGGCAGGGTTGAGCAGAGACAGTCGTGCGGCCGGCTCACCCGGGCACTGTTCGAGCACTGCCGTCCGCGAATTGGACGACGTGGTGGACAGGAGCGTGCATCCGGTTCTCGGCTGAGTACCTGGGTTGACCGGAGCATCGACGCGCCCGTATTCGAGTGTGCGCACCATGTCCGAGCGCCACAGTTCCATCCGAGTGTCACCTCGCGAGGTCACGTAGGTGCCGTCGGAAGAGAGGTGCACCGAGTCGTCTGCGTCGGACGTGCGCTGTGCTGTGCGGACGCCGGTCGATCCGTCGAGCGTGGTCACCTGCGAGCAACCGCGGTCGTCGCGGTAGACCGAGACGGCAGTGTTCCAGGAGGCGATCACCGAGCACAGGGGTAGGTCTCGCGAGTACGACCACGCCGGGTCGCCGGAACGGGGGTCGTGGCCGACGACCGAACCGCCATCGGCGGTCACGACTGCCGAACCGGTCACGACCGGAACCGGCGTATGCGCCGAATCCGTCGCCGAACTCGGTGCCCGCCACAACTCGGACAGGGCGGCGGGCACGGAGGCGGCCGCCTCGGACGGCGCGAGTGGATTGTCGGCCGTGACAGAGGTGGTGCCCCGAGCGTCACCCGTGAGCCAGGCGACGCTCGCGGCCACGACCACCGTCACCGCGATGACTGCCGCGACGACGAGATCGGTTCTCGACCTACGTTCTGGAGCCAGCACGGCTGGAGATTACTCCGACGCGCTCGCCGTCGACGGCCCGGTCTCGGCGGACGATCCGCTCGTGCGGCGACGGCGTCGGCGACGAGGAGCGGTCTTGGTCGACGCTTCCGGTGTCGACGAATCGGTCGAATCCGACTGTGCTGCAACAGGATTCGCGGTCGATGCGGAGGCGTTGACCGAGTCGGTCGAGGTCGAGGCCTGGTCCCCGTCCTGTCCCGCGCGGGTGCGACGGCGGCTGCGTGAGCGGCGCGGCTTGCTCGGTGCGGACGCCTCTGCCGACGGTGCTGCGGACTCGGTGTCGGGGGCCTTGTCAGCGGCCTGCTCCGCGGCTCGCGCGGGTGCCGCCTTGCGTACGGTGCCGGTCGCATCGGTGGGGATATCGAGCTCGGCGAACAGATGCGGCGAGCTCGAGTAGGTCTCGACCGGATCCGGCATACCCAGATTCAGGGCCTTGTCGATCAGCTGCCAGCGCGGGATATCGTCCCAGTCGACGAGGGTGACGGCGATACCGGTGCGCCCTGCACGGCCGGTACGGCCGATGCGGTGGACGTAGGTCTTCTCGTCCTCGGGGCACTGGTAGTTGATGACGTGGGTGACGTCGTCGATGTCGATACCCCGGGCCGCGACGTCGGTGGCGATCAGCACGTCGATCTTGCCGGTGCGGAACGCCTTGAGAGCCTTCTCGCGTTGGACCTGCCCGAGATCTCCGTGGACCGCGCCGACCAAGTAGCCACGCTCGGCGAGCTCGTCGGAGACCTTCTGCGCGGTGCGCTTGGTGCGGGTGAACACCATCGTCGCGCCGCGGCCTTCCGCCTTGAGGACCTTGGCGACCATCTCGACCTTGTCGAGTGCATGCGCCCGGTAGACGTGCTGGGCGGTGCGATCGTGCACGGCGGAGGACTCAGCCTCTTCGGCCCGGATGTGCGTCGGCTGCGTCAGGAACGTGCGCGCCAGCGTGATGATCGGGCCGGGCATCGTCGCGGAGAACAGCATCGTCTGACGCTTGTCGGGGACCATGCCCAGGATGCGTTCGATGTCGGGAAGGAACCCGAGGTCGAGCATCTCGTCGGCCTCGTCGAGAACCAGGACGCCGACCTTGCCGAGGATCAGGTGGTTCTGCTTGGCGAGGTCGAGTAGACGGCCGGGGGTGCCGACGACGACGTCGACGCCGTTCTGGAGCGCGCTGATCTGAGCTTCGTACGGGCGACCGCCGTAGATGGAAAGAACCTTCACCGGGCCGTTCGCGCCGCTGAGGTACTTCGATGCATTCTCGAGGTCGGAGCTGACCTGAACACACAGCTCACGGGTCGGCACGATGATCAGCGCGCGTGGCGTGCCGTCGAGCGGGGTCGTTCCGGAATTCTCCGTGGCGAGACGATGCAGAAGGGGCACGCCGAAACCGAAGGTCTTGCCCATTCCGGTCCTGGCCTGCCCGATGAGGTCGTCGCCCGCGATGGCCAGCGGAAGAGTGAGCTCCTGGATGGCGAAGGTGCGCTCGATACCCATGTCGGCAAGTGCGCGAACGATGTCGGCGTCGACGTTCAACTCGGCGAACGTCGGTGGCACATGCGTGTCGTCCAGTTGGGCCGACAGGGTGGTGTCGCCGGTCTCGGATTCTTGGTCTACGACTATCTTGCTCAGGGGACTGGCCTTCCTCGTGGTCGAACGTACGCACAAGGAAGGGCACAGGCCTATTGCCGGCCGAAGTCGATGCCCTCAATCCGATGTGATGTCGCCGTCAGCCTCAGCGCGGCCGCGAACTGTGACGTTCGCTGCGGCGAAGCTCTCGAGGCGACCCGGATCAGGTGCGCACACATTATCGATGATCGCCGCATCGGCTTTCGGTCCGTGTGACAGGTCCGCGAGCAACGATCGACACCATGGTAGCTTGCCCGGCCCGATTCTCCACGGTCGACGGGTCGCGGCAGGTGTGACGCGCCCCGCGACGGGGCGTCGGACACGGGTCTACGATTCGTGGAATGGGAGCCCATTCGTCGGAGTCGTCGTCGCCCGCAGTTGCATCCACCGCCCTCGTCGGGTCGAGCGATCCGAACAGAGGGGAGCCCGCGATCGCACACGATCACCCGGGCGTTCCCGACTTGTTCGCCGTGCTCGCCTACGGCGAGATCTCTGCGTTCTACCGGTTGGCGGAGGACGCTCGAATGGCTCCGTCCATGGAAGGCCGGGTGGCGCTGGCGAGTATGGCCGCCGCCGAGATGAGTCATTTCGAGACGTTGGAACAGGCTTTGTCCAACCGTGGCCTCGACGTGTATTCGTCGATGGATCCGTTCGTGCGGGCTCTGGACGAGTACCACGCCTCCACCACGCCGTCGACCTGGTTGGAGTCGTTGGTCAAGGCATACGTGGGTGACGGAATCGCCGCTGATTTCTACCGGCAGATCGCGCACAGCCTCGCCCCCGACGTCGCGGAGATCGTCCGCGACGTGTTGGCCGAGACCGGGCATTCGGAGTTCGTCGTCCACGAGGTGTCCGAACGGGTCCGGGCGAGCTCCCAGGACAAGGCACGCCTGATGTTGTGGGGGCGTCGACTGCTCGGCGAGGCGATCACGCAGGCCCAGTTCGTGCTCGCGCAGCGCGAGTCGCTGACCGATCTCGTCATCACCGCGTCGGGCGACCTCAACGGGGTCGTCGCTCTGTTCGATCGCATGCAGGAGCAGCATGCCGAACGGATGTCCTCGCTCGGGTTGGACTGATCGGCTCGATCGGGCACCGGGCGGGGCGGGTCCCCGCCCGGTGTTCGCTGACAGCACAGGCCTGGAAGCGGCTGCGGCACGCGGGCTGCACTAGCCTGGCGAGAACAGCGTCAGTTGTCGAGAGTTCGGAGGTTGACCGTGGAGGTCAAGATCGGTGTGTCGGAGAGTTCCCGTGAGCTCGTCGTGAACAGTGCGCAGTCCCCGGCCGAGGTCGAAGCGCTCGTATCGACCGCCTTCGCAGGTAAGGACGGAGTGCTGTCGTTGGAGGACGAGAAGGGACGCAAGTTCTTGATCCAGACCGCCAAGGTGTCGTACGTCGAGATCGGCCCGTCCGATCCTCGCAAGGTCGGGTTCGCAACCACCTGAGACGGCCGGTAACACCACACGCCCCTCGTTCTTCTCGAACGAGGGGCGTGTGGCGTATGTGGGCGGGATGCCCGACCGGCTGGTTACGGAGACTGCAGCGGAACGTGCGACAGGCCGCCCCAGGCCAGTGAAACCGTGGTGTCGACGGCGTCTTCCTTGGAGATCGGCCGATCTGCTTCGAGCCAGTAGCGTGCGGTGAACTGGCTGGCACCGACGAGGCCGACGGCCAGCACTCGTGCTCGGTACGGATCGAGTCCGGAATCGTGGGCGACCAGGTCGAAGACGGCGTCGACGCATGCTTCGGTCGCCTGCTCCACGCGGGCGTTGACCTGAGGGTCACCCATCAGATCCGACTCGAAGACCAGGCGGAAACCCTGGGTGTCGGTGTCGACGAAATCGTAGAACGCCAGAACCGCAGCGCGGACGCGTTGCTTGTTGTCGGTCGTCGAACGCAGAGCCTGACGAACCCCGGCGATGAGGGTGTCGACGTAGCTCTGCAGTACCGCCAGGTACAGCTCGAGTTTGCCGGGGAAGTGCTGGTAGAGAACCGGTTTGCTGACTCCGGCGCATTCGGCGATCTCGTCCATTCCCGACGCGTGATAGCCGCGGGTCACGAAGATTTCGCTCGCAGCAGCCAGCAGTTGCGCCCGACGGGCATCACGCGGCAGCCTGGCGCTGCGGCGGTTGCCGGTGGTGGCCGGACGGTCGGAGGACCTCCGGTCGTCGAGATCTGTCATCAAATATGTTCCCATCGCGTCGACAGCTGCGCTCGTCTTGGTTCGACAACGTGCGGTCCGGCGTGAACTTCCGGCGGGTGGCCTTCGGTTCGGACCGCTCGTAGCGCAGATCACGGGCAACGATACTCGTGGCCGTCGGCACCGCTGGGATCCTGGGGGATCCTTGTCGGAAACGGGCGATCTCGAATCACATCGCATGGTTTGTTTGTACGATGTTTGTCGTACCGAGAGCCCGATAGATCCGTCCCCGGTATCGGCGTGCCGAGCGGCGAGCGAGCAGGATTGTGAGATCGTGAGCGAGTGACTGACCGAGGCGAGCCGCGAATTCGCGGCGGTGTGCAGTCCGGCGGGTTCGACGAGCGGTCGGACGATCTTCCACGAGGCGTGGGTGGTCGTGGGTCGCATCAGCCCTTGCGCGCGCAGTGGGACCCGACGCAGCGCGAGGTCAAGGACCGCAGTCGCCGCCCCGAGCGTGACGTGCGTAAACAAACCAAGTTGGGAAAGTTCGCCGCCACCTACGGCTGGCGGGCGTACGCGGTACCGATCCTGATCGCCGTCACCGCGCTCGTGGTCGTCGATGCCGTTAGGGCCGGTGACCCGGTCGTCGGCACCGCCTCTCAGGGCACCTCCCAGGACCCAGGGTTCGGCACGCTGAGCTCCGATACGTCCGGAACCGGAATCATCGGGGTCCCGCCGCAGGCCGACGGCAACTTCGCGGAAACGATCTCGTCCGGTGAGCTGCCCGACGGTGGACCGTTCGCGGTGCAGGGGGCAGGCACCTGGCACACCGTCGCCGGCAGCACCGAGCAGGTCGGCCAGGGAACCGAGCGGGTGTTCACCTATACCGTCGAGGTCGAGGACGGTGTGGACACCGTCGGTTTCGGCGGCGACGAGTCGTTCGGCCGTCTGGTGGATCAGACGTTGGCCAACCCCAAGAGCTGGACCAACGACCCACGTTTCGCGTTCCGCCGTATCGATCAGGGTGACCCGGATTTCCGGATCTCCCTGACGTCGCAGATGTCCATTCGGCAGGCGTGTGGATACGACATCCAACTCGAGGTGTCCTGCTACAACCCCGGCATCGAACGGGTCGTGCTCAACGAACCCAGATGGGTACGCGGAGCGATCTCCTTCCAGGGAGACATCGGTTCGTACCGTCAGTATCAGATCAACCACGAGGTCGGGCACGCCATCGGCTACCAGCAGCATCAGCCGTGCGAAACCGACGGCGGGCTGGCACCGGTGATGATGCAGCAGACGTTCGGAACGGCCAACGACGACATCGCGCGGCTCGACCCCGAGGGCGTCGTGCCCATGGACGGCAAGACCTGCCGGTTCAACCCGTGGCCCTATCCGCGCGGGTGAGCGATCGCGGATTAGATTCGAAGGCGGCGAACGCAGTTATGTGGTCGCCCCGTCGAGTCGAGGAGTGTCGCTGAGCGTGGTCCACCTACCGCCACTGGTCGAAGCCACCGGTGAACTGACCTCCGAGGAGGTTGCCAGGTACAGCCGTCACCTGATCATTCCGGACGTCGGAACGGACGGCCAGAAGCGGTTGCGGAACGCCCGCGTGCTCGTGGTCGGAGCCGGCGGACTGGGTTCGCCTGCGCTGCTGTACCTCGCGGCCGCCGGCATCGGAACTCTGGGCATCGTGGAATTCGACGACGTCGAGCTGTCCAACCTCCAGCGACAAGTCATCCATGGGCGGTCCGACGTCGGACGACCGAAGGCCGACAGCGCACGGGACTCGATCCTCGAACTCAACGACGGCGTCTCGGTGGTGCTGCACAGGGTCCGCCTCGACTCGTCCAACGCGATCGACATCTTCGGCAATTACGATCTCGTTCTCGACGGCACCGACAACTTCGCCACCCGATACCTCGTCAACGACGCGGCCGCACTGGTCGGTATCCCGTACGTGTGGGGTTCGATCTACCGGTTCGAGGGGCAGGTCTCGGTGTTCTGGGATGCAGCTCCGGGCGGCGTCGGGATCAACTATCGAGATCTGTACCCCGAGGCTCCGCCGCCGGGAATGGTGCCCTCCTGCGCCGAGGGTGGCGTCCTGGGCGTGCTCTGCGCCTCGATCGGGTCGGTCATGGTGACCGAAGCCATCAAGTTGATCACCGGAATAGGCGAGACGCTGCTGGGACGGCTGATGATCTACGACGCGTTGGCCATGAGCTACCGAACCGTCGGACTGGCCCGTGATCCGCACCGAACCCCGATCACGGAACTGATCGATTACGACGCCTTCTGCGGGGTGGTGCCGGCCGTCGAATCCGACGACGCCTCGATCAGCCCCGAGCAGCTACGGGCGATGTTGGATTCCGGACGCGAGGTCGCCTTGATCGACGTGCGTGAGCCGGTGGAGTGGGACATCGTGCGGATCGAGGGCGCTCGGCTGATACCGCGCGGGCGAATTCTGTCCGGGGCGGCGTTGGCCGAACTGCCACAGCAGGTACCGATCGTTCTGTACTGCAAAACCGGCATCAGGTCCGCGGAGGTTCTCGACGCTCTCGTCGGTGCCGGTTTCACCGACGCAACCCATCTCGACGGCGGAATCGTGGGGTGGGCCAAGCAGATCGAGCCCGGCCTGCCCATCTACTGACGTGGCGGCTGGGCCGCATGCGCGCGTCGTCCGCAGAGCTCTGCCCGATCGGCGGTACCGTGGCGTTCGTGAGCTCTGTCGAACCTCCTCAGCACGTGATCTCTACGTTCGGGCTGCGCGATGTCGAACCTGCGCCACTGGGTGCGGACTGGGACGGAGGGTGGCGTCTGGGTGACGTCGTGCTCTCGCCCGTCGCCGATCACGCTCGCGCAGCCTGGTCTGCGAAGGTGCGAGAAACACTGACTGTGGACGGTGTGCGCCTCGCTCGACCGGTGCGCTCGACCGATGGTCGATACGTCGTGTCCGGTTGGCGTGCAGATACGTTCGTCGCAGGCGAACCCGAGCCTCGCCACGACGAAGTGGTCTCGTTGTCCATGCGGTTGCACGCAGCGACCGCGCAGTTGGAACGTCCCCGCTTCTTGGTGCAGCCACCCGTCGCCCCGTGGGCCGACGTCGACGTGTTCGTCGCGGCCGACCGGGCCGCCTGGGAGGCCGTTCCGCTACGGACCGCTCGCGGTGCGGGTGCGCCGGAGCCGTCGTCGAGTGACGGCAAGAGCAGCCTCGAATTGGTCAAACAGCTTGCGACACTGCGTAAGCCCGTCGAATCGCCGGACCAATTGGTACACGGCGACCTGTTCGGGACGGTGTTGTTCTCCGGCAGCGATGCTCCGGGGATCAGCGATATCACCCCGTACTGGCGTCCGGCGTCGTGGGCTGCCGGCGTCGCCGTGGTGGACGCGCTCTCGTGGGGAGACGCCGACGACGGTCTGGTGGGCCGGTGGGACGATCTACCGGAATGGCCGCAGATGCTGTTGCGCGCGTTGATGTTTCGTCTGGCTGTGCACGCACTTCATCCGCGGTCGACGTCGGAGGCATTTCCCGGCCTCGCGCGCACGGCAGATCTGGTGCGTCTCATTCTGTAGGTTCGGGCGCGTGGCCCGGAGCGGCGGAGAGTTCGCGGAACAGCGACCGGGCGGAGGCGATTGCCCGGGCCGAATCACCGTCCACGATCGCGTCGACGAGGGCTGTGTGCTCGGCGACGTAGTCGTCGTCGTGAGCGGTGGCGTGTTCTCTGATCGTCTCGTGGATCACCGGTAGCAACGAGTCGTAGAACTCCAGGTAGATCGCGTTGTGGCTGGCGGCGACGATGCTCCGATGCAGGCGCGCGTCGATTCGTACGGCGTCGGCCAACGGCACGTCGCCGCTCGACCAGGCGACATTGCGGTTCTCGAGGGCGTCGTTCATCTCTCGGATGTCGTGCTCGTCGCGTCGATCCGCAGCCAATGCTGCTGCGGTCACCTCGAGAGTTTCCCGGAGCTCGGTGACGTCGCGATAACGGGCGTCCGAGAAGTACTTGCCCAGGGTGCCGCCGAGGTCCGAGCAGGTCATGACGAACGTTCCCGACCCCTGCCGTCGCTCGACCATGCCGGCGTGGACGAGTGCCTGAACGGCCTCACGAACCGTGTTTCGCCCGGTGCCGGTCATCTCGCACAGCTCCGGTTCGGTGGGAATTCTGCTGCCGACCGGCCATCGTTTCGACGTGATCTCGTCGCGCAGGGCTGCAGTGACCTGGGTGATCAGGCTCGATCGGTGGACCTGGCGCACGGAGGCTCCTCGTTCTGGGGGCGGTGCAGTGCTCGGGGTGCTGCGCCGACGATGATACTGCGTTGCACCCGATGATCCGGTCATCCTATGATTACGCGGTGAGTGCGCCTACCGTTTCCGAGACCACCCAGACCGGTACATCACTCGTTCGCGGCCGACTGCTGGTGTTCGCTGCCATCGTTCTTTCTGCGCTGACGCTGCGCGCCGCCGTGACGTCCATCAGCCCTCTGTTCGGCAGGATCGCAACGGATCTGCAGTTCGGGGATGCCGTCATCGGCGTCGTCGGGATGCTGCCACCGGCGATGTTCGCCGTGTTCGGGTTGGCGACACCGCTTCTCGCCAAGCGCACCGGTCTCGAGCGCGCCGCCCTGCTCGCCATGGCGTTGACCACGATCGGGATGGCCACCCGGGCATTCGCGCAGAACACGGCGTCGTTGCTGGCGCTGTCCGCGATCGCCCTCGCCGGCATGGGTATCGGAAACGTCGTCATCCCACCTCTGGTCAAGCGGTACTTCTCGGATCGACTCGCAGTGGTCAGCACCATCTACATCTGTGCACTCCAGATCAGCACCATGATTCCGCCGCTGCTCGCGGTTCCGGTCGCCGATGCCCACGGGTGGCGGCTCTCCATCGGGGTCTGGGCGATCGTCGGTGTTGCCGCAGCATTGCCGTGGCTCGGTGTCGTGATCGCCCGACGTGGTCGCGACGAGAAGGACGTCTCTGCCGAGGCCGGTTCGGCGGCCGTGCACACCCGATCCGGCGGCCGCATCCATCGATCCTCGCTCGCGTGGGGAATGGTGATGATGTTCGCGATGACGTCGCTGATCACGTATTCGATGTTGACGTGGCTGCCGACGCTGTTGATCGACTCGGGTATCGGCGAGGGGTTGGCCGGAGCCTCGGTCGCCGCGTTCGGAGCGATGGGCCTGGTCACGTCGCTGGCCACGCCGACCCTCTGCGCAAAACTGCGAAATCCGTTCGGCCTCGTCCTGGTCGCCGCGGTGTGCTACCTCTGTGGGTTCTCCGGCTTGCACTTCTCGCCTGCCGCCGGAACGGTGATCTGGGTGTGCCTGATCGGCCTCGGCACGATGACCTTTCCGATGTCGCTGACGCTGATCAATCTCAGGACCCGCACCGCGGTGGGCTCATCCTCGCTCTCGGGCTTCACCCAGGGGCTGGGCTACGTGGTGTCGGCCACCGGACCGATACTGTTCGGCTTCCTGCACACCGTGTCCGGCGGTTGGGGATTGCCGCTGACGCTGCTCACCGGATGCGTTGTGATTCTGCTGGTCGGCGGCTATCTGTGCTGTCGACCTCGGATGCTCGAAGACTCCTGGTGACCCGGCTCGTCGACGCGTTCGATCTCACGTACGCGCCGACGAGCGGGTGAGAACGAGTTAATCAGCGGGTCACCGCACGCAGCGCCGCTGCAACATGGCTTTCCTATCTTGGTGTCACTCACCGAACCAGGAGGCCATACGTGACCAGCCTTTCTCGCAGCGCTTCAGCCGAAACCGGCTCTGCTGCCACCGCACCCGTTCCGCCCGGGACCGTTCCCGTCTCGGTGAATCACCGGATCGCGCATTGGAATTCCGAGGACGTGCAGGCGTGGGAAGGCGGCGGTAAGCAGATCGCCAAACGAAACCTGATCTGGTCGGTCGTCGCCGAACACGTCGGCTTCTCGATCTGGTCGATCTGGTCGGTGATGGTGCTGTTCATGCCGTTGTCGGTTTACGGCATCGATGCCGCGGGCAAATTCTTCCTGGTGGCAGTCCCCACTCTCGTCGGTGCTGTCCTGCGTATTCCGTACACGTTCGCCACGGCGAAATTCGGCGGGCGCAACTGGACCATCTTCAGCGCTCTGGTGTTGTTGATTCCCACGCTGTTGACGATGTACTTCATGTTGAACCCGGCCTCGTACACCACGTACATCATCGTGGCGGCGTTCGCCGGAGTCGGCGGCGGTAACTTCGCCTCGTCGATGACGAACATCAACGCCTTCTATCCGCAGCGCGAAAAGGGATGGGCCCTCGGACTGAACGCCGGCGGAGGCAACATCGGCGTACCGGTCATCCAGCTCATCGGTCTGCTGGTCATCGCTACCATCGGCAACACCGCACCCGAGATCGTCTGCGCCGTGTACCTGGTGTTCATCGCGATCGCCGCCGTCGGTGCCGCGCTGTACATGGACAACCTCGACAACCAGAAGACCAACGGCCGCTCCATGATCGACGTGTTGAAGTTCTCCGACGCATGGTGGATCGCCTTCCTCTACATCGGTACGTTCGGATCGTTCATCGGCTTCAGCTTCGCATTCGGGCAGGTACTCCAGATCAACTTCCTGGCCGGATTGACCGACGGGGCACCCGCCACGGCGGCTCAGCAGGCCCAGGCCTCGCTGCACGCTGCACAGATCGCGTTCCTCGGGCCACTGCTGGGGTCGCTGTCGCGTCCGTTCGGCGGCAAGCTCGCCGACAAGATCGGCGGCGGAAAGATCACCCTGTACACGTTCGTGGCCATGACGTTCTCCACCGGAATTCTGGTAGCGGCCAGCACCTGGGACGACTCGACGCCCGGGGCGGCCAGCGGCACTGTGATGGTCCTCTTCGTCATCGGATTCATCGCACTCTTCTTGCTCTCGGGCCTCGGCAACGGGTCGGTGTACAAGATGATTCCCGCGATCTTCGCTGCGAAATCTGTTGCACTGCAGGGCATGACGGTCGAGGAACAGCAGCACTGGTCCCGCAAGATGTCCGGCGCACTGATCGGGATCGCCGGTGCCATCGGCGCACTCGGCGGTGTCGCCATCAACTTGGTGCTGCGGGCGTCGTACTCCGGTAGTGCGAAGTCGGCAACCACAGCGTTCTGGGTGTTTCTCGGCTTCTACGTGGTCTGCGCGATCGTCACGTGGGCGATCTACCTGCGCAGGACAAATTCCGCCGACGCCGACGCACCGGTAGCCGTCTGACGCTCGGTGTAGGCGCACTCAAAACACTCTGCACGGCAACGAAATCGGAAGGACCCGCAATGAAGAACGCGGTAGTGGTAGGGCACGGAATGGTAGGGCACAGGTTCGTCGAGGCGCTGCGGGCGCGCGACGAGGGTGCCGAGTGGAAGATCACGATCCTGTGCGAGGAAGCTCTGCCTGCGTACGACCGGGTGGGTCTGTCGTCCTACGTCGGTGCCTGGGACCACAAGGAACTTGCGTTGGCGGGCAACGACTATCCGGGCGACTCCCTCGTCGAGATGCGTACCGGGGTGCGGGCCGAACGCGTCGACCGTGACCACCGAACCGTCGTCACCTCGGCCGGCGACACCGTGGAATACGACGCGCTGGTCCTCGCCACCGGCTCCTACCCGTTCGTCCCGCCGATCGCCGGACACGACCTGCCCGCGTGCTTCGTCTACCGCACCCTCGACGACCTGGACAGGATCCGTGCACGCGCCGACGCCGCTGGACCGGGAGCCGTGGGCGTGGTCGTCGGTGGCGGCCTGCTCGGCCTCGAAGCGGCGAACGCGTTGAAGAAGATGGGCATGACGCCGCACGTCATCGAGTTCGCGCCGCGATTGATGCCGCTTCAGGTGGACGAAGGCGGCGGTGCGCTACTGGCCCGCCTCGTCACCGATCTGGGGTTGAACGTGCATGTGGGAGTGGGCACGTCGTCGATCACCGAGAACGACAGCGCCGGATTGACGGTCGAGCTGAGCAACGGCGATACGATCGACGCGGCGCTGCTGGTGTTCTCCGCGGGGGTACGACCGCAGGACCGGCTGGCTCGCGAAAGCGGCCTCGACGTCGGCGAGCGCGGCGGTATTCTGGTCGACATCGGCTGCACCACATCCGATCCCGACGTCTACGCCATCGGCGAATGTGCTGCGGTCGAAGGCCGATGCTACGGACTCGTCGCGCCCGGATATTCGACGGCCGAGGTGGTGGCCGACCGATTGCTCGGCGGCGCAGCGGAATTCCCCGGAGCGGACATGTCGACCAAGCTCAAGCTCATGGGCGTCGATGTGGCGAGCTTCGGTGACGCGATGGCCGCAACTCCGGGTGCGCTCGAGGTGGTCTTCAGCGACGCACCCAAGGGCACCTACGCCAAGCTCGTCGTCACCGACGACGCCAAGACGTTGCTCGGCGGCATCCTCGTCGGCGACGCATCGGCGTACTCGTTGCTCCGGCCGCTCGTCGGACGCGAATTGCCGGGCGATCCGGGTTCGCTGATCTCTCCGGCGGCCGAGCAGGTCGGCATCGGAGCGCTTCCCGACGACGCCGAGATCTGCTCGTGCAACGGTGTGACGAAGGGTGCGATCTGCTCGGCTATCTCCGACGGTGCGTGCGATCTGGCCGCGGTGAAGAGCTGCACCACGGCAGGCACCACCTGTGGAGGATGCTTGCCGTCGATCAAATCGCTGCTGGCGGCATCGGGAGTGGTGCTGTCGAAGTCGTTGTGCGAGCACTTCTCTCAGTCGAGGGCCGAGTTGTTCGAGATCGTGCGGGCGACGAACACCCGAACTTTCTCGTCGTTGATCGCCAAGTACGGATCGGGTGCCGGCTGCGACATCTGCAAGCCCGTCGTGGCCTCGATTCTCGCGTCCACCTCGTCGGATCACATTCTCGACGGTGAACTGGCGTCGTTGCAGGACACCAACGACCACTTCCTGGCCAACATCCAGAAGAACGGCACCTATTCGGTGGTGCCTCGGATGCCGGGAGGGGAGTGCACGCCCGAGCAGTTGATCGTCATCGGTGAGGTCGCCCGCGACTTCGGGCTGTACACCAAGGTGACCGGCGGGCAACGCATCGACATGTTCGGTGCCCGCGTCGAACAGCTTCCCGAAATCTGGAAGCGGCTCGTCGACGCAGGCATGGAATCGGGTCAGGCGTACGGAAAGTCGCTGCGTACGGTCAAGAGCTGCGTCGGGTCCAGCTGGTGCCGCTACGGTGTTCAGGACTCGGTGGGAATGGCCGTCGACCTCGAGAACCGGTACCGCGGACTGCGTTCGCCGCACAAGATCAAGTTCGGAGTGTCGGGTTGCGCACGTGAGTGCGCCGAAGCCCGCGGCAAGGACGTCGGCATCATTGCCACCGAAGGCGGCTGGAATCTCTACGTCGGCGGCAACGGTGGCCAGTCGCCCAAGCACGCCCAGTTGCTCGCGTCCAACCTCGACGACGCCACACTCGTCAGCTACATCGACCGCTATCTGATGTTCTACGTCCGCACCGCGGACCGCCTGCAACGCACCGCACCGTGGCTGGAATCGCTCGATGGGGGATTGGACCACCTCAAAGCCGTCGTCTGCGAGGACAGCCTGGGCATCGGCGCAGAACTCGAGGCAGACATGGCACGCCATGTCGCCGGCTACAAGGACGAATGGGCAGGGGTGCTCGAGGACGAGGAGAAGCTCGGCCGGTTCGTGTCCTTCGTCAACGCTCCGGCCGAGGCCGATCCGACCATCGCGTTCGACGAGTCCGGCGCACGCAAGGTGCCCGTGCTGATGGGGATGCCGCGCATCGGAGCGTGACGTGCTCGAGTGACGGGTTCCTGACAACCGACAGGTCACGAACCTGAGCGCATGTGCACAGGTGGGTAATCGCCGCTTAACGGCCAAGAAACACGGGCAGCGTCAAATAGCTGACCAGGAGGTACGCCATGACTGTCATCGATTCACATACTTCGGTACCGAACGATTTTTCGCGAGACTGGACCCCGGCCTGCACCCTCGACGCTCTCATCCCGGGTCGCGGGGTAGCGGTGCTGCTGCGCGGCGGCACCCAGGCGGCACTGTTCTTGCTCGACGACGGTCGACTGTTCGCGGTCGGCAACATCGATCCCTACGGCCGCGCTGCAGTGATGTCGCGTGGTCTGGTCGGCGACCGCGGCGGCGAGCCCACCGTCGCGTCTCCGCTGCTCAAGCAGGTCTTCTCTCTCGTCGACGGACGTTGCCTCGACGATGCGGAGGTCTCGCTCGGCTCGTTCGAGGTCGCCACGGTCGAGGGTGTCGTGCTCGTGCGCGGCGGATCTACGTGACCGAAAATGCCGGGGCGGACATGCCTCTGGCCGGGTTCACCGTCGGGGTGACGGCGTCGCGTCGCGCCGAGGAGTTCGCGACTTTGCTCGAGCGGCGTGGGGCCAGCGTGATGCACGCGCCTGCGATCAGGATCATCCCGCTCGCCGACGACGCAGAGTTGGAACGCGTCACCGCGGCGATCATCGCTGCACCACCCGAGATCACCGTCGCCACCACGGGAATCGGTTTTCGTGGCTGGATCGAGGCCGCCGACGGTTGGGGGCGAGCCGAAGAACTCGGTCGTGCTCTGGGTGCGTCGCGACTGTTGGCGCGCGGTCCGAAGGCTACCGGTGCCATTCGCGCGGCGGATCTACGTGAAGAATGGTCGCCTGCCTCCGAGTCGTCCGCCGAAGTGCTCGAACATCTGCTCGCCGAGGGCGTCGAGGGCAAACGCATAGCGGTACAACTTCACGGCGCGACCACCGAGTGGGAGCCGGTTCCGGATTTCTGCGAGGTACTGCGTTGCGCCGGAGCCGAAGTGGTGCCGGTGCCCGTCTACCGTTGGACGGCACCCGACGATCAGAGTCCGATGGATCGCATGATCGAATCGGTCGTCGTCGGTGATCTCGACGCCATCAGCTTCACCTCGGCACCGGCGGTCGCGTCGATGCTGATGCGTGCCGACGAGAACGGCGTACTCGAGCCTCTGCTGCAGTCGATGCGTACGCGAGTGCTTCCGGTGTGCGTGGGGCCGGTCACCGCAGCCCCGCTCGAACAGCTGTCGGTTGCCACCACTGCGCCTGCGCGTGCGCGGCTCGGCGCGCTCGCCCGTCACATCGCCGAGGAGCTGCCCAGGAGAACCGGTCGCCTGCACGCAGGCGGGCATGTGGTCAGTGTTCGGGGACGGTGTGTGGTGGTCGACGGGGAGGTGCGGCCCGTGTCCCCGGCCGGGATGGCGCTGATGAAGACGCTGAGTCGTAATCCGGGGCGCGTGGTCTCCCGTGAAGACCTGTTGGCCTCGTTGCCCGGAGGGGGTGGCGATACCCACGCGGTGGAGACCGCCATGACCCGACTCCGTTCCTCACTGGGGGCACCCAAGGCGATCCAGACCGTGGTCAAACGCGGCTACCGTATCGCGTTGGACTATATCGAGACCGAATCCGACTGTGATGCACACGAACCCGCGGGGGCTGTTGCCGTGAGCGAGGGGAGTAAGTACTGATGGAACCCACCTTGGTGTTGGTCGCACACGGCACTCGAAACCCGCGCGGTGTGGAGATGGTCGCCGCGCTTGCCGACGCCGTCTCGAAGCAGATCGGTACTACGCGTGTCGCCTTCGTCGACGTGCTGGGACCGTCCCCGTCCGAGGTGCTGCGCGACACTCCGGAATCGGCGGTCGTCGTTCCGGCATTTCTGGCATCGGGTTATCACGTCCACACCGACGTGCCGCGCGAGATCACGGACAGTGCGCACTCGTCGGTCGCCGTCACCCGTGCCCTCGGGCCGGACCCGGTGCTCGCGCGAGTGATGGTCGATCGGCTCCGGGACGCCGGCTGGCGAGCCGGCCAGAGCATCGTGCTCGCGGCCGCAGGATCGTCCGATCCTCGTGCGTTGCAGGAACATCGGATCGCGGCGGCCATGCTCGCGGACGCCGCTCGGGCACCGGTGAAGATCGGATACGTGGCCACCAGTACGCCGACCGTCGCGCAGGCGGTGTCCGGACTGCGGGAAGCCGCGCACGATCGAGTGTTCGTGGCGAGCTATCTGCTGGCTCGTGGGCTCTTCCACAATCGGCTGGCCGACGTGGGAGCCGACGGCGTCGGTGCGCCGCTCGGGGTGCATCCGGCCATCGTCGATCTCGTCGTCGAGCGGTACCACGAGGGTGTTCGGCTGCTGGCCGGTTCGGAATTCAGTACGGTAACGGAAGAATTGTCACCGGCTCGTCGTCGCTGACGTCGGCGGGTATCACGGCGAGAGCATCACGGCCGACGAGGTGCGCCAGATGAGCTGTCCGGACCTTGACGTCGGCTCGCCAGCGGGTACCGTCGGCCACCACGGGAACGATTCGAGGGATCGGGGCTCGAACCTCGGATGCATTGGACAACAACCCCGTTCGCGGTGAACGCGGAATGCGAGCGGTGAGCGCGTCGACGATCGTCGG
Source organism: Rhodococcus sp. NPDC080181 (assembly GCF_040702225.1). Classification (NCBI taxonomy): domain Bacteria; kingdom Bacillati; phylum Actinomycetota; class Actinomycetes; order Mycobacteriales; family Nocardiaceae; genus Rhodococcus; species Rhodococcus sp. NPDC080181. Next base: position 66,298 of record NZ_JBFBKN010000014.1, on the reverse strand, counting down.
TGCGGTCAGCAGCGCCGTGCTCACTGCCGCGAGCGGATTTCCGGGGAGGCCGAGGACAACCGTACCGTCGGGCAGGGTCGCGGTGATCTGGGATCCGCCGGGTCGCACGCGCACTCGCCCGACGACGGTTTCGGCACCGAGGGCGGCGAGCGTGGAGCGTAGCTGATCGGCGGCACCTCCTCCGGTGGCTCCGACCACGACCACGAGGTCGATGTTCTCGGTACTTCCCAAGAGGTCGGCGAACGCGGTCGCCGTGTCGTCGAGCAGCAGTGCGTCCACGACGGCGATTCCACAGTGCGCCAGATACTCCGGCAGCGCCGATCCGAGTACATCCCTGGTCTCCCCGGGTGCCAGTGGACCCGATACCCGAATCTCGTTTCCGCTGATCACAATTCGTGCGCGAACCGGCCCCCGCACGTCGAGTTCGGTCACCTCCGCGCTCGCGGCGAGTGACCGAACAGCAGTGTCGATCGCGGTACCCGAGGCAACCAACTCCGTTCCGGGAAGCCAGTCCTCGCCGCGGCGACGCGTGTCGTCTCCCGACGTCGCCGTCGGTGCGCGTTCTACGACGCCGGCCGGTGTCGTGACCGCGTGTTCGTCGCGAACGACCGCAGTGGCACCGGGAGGAAGCGCTGCGCCGGTCGCGATGCGTACCGCGCTGCCGTCGGCGAGTCGCGCGATGCCGGACGTCCCGGCGTAGGCGATATCGGGCCGCAGCGTCCACGGAGGGGGTCCGCTCACGGCAAATCCGTCCATCGCGGAGATATCGACCGCAGGCAGTGCCGTTGCCGCCACCAACGGTTGCGCGAGCACGGTCCCCGCCGTGTTCTGCAACGGAATTCGATGAACAGGGAGGGCGGCTACTCGCTGTCGAATTCGTTCGTGCGCGGCGTCGATGTCGAGTACGTCCTCCGATCTCGACGCGGCTGCGGCGCGCGCGGCTACCAGATCGGCAGGGGTATCGCAGTCCTCGATATCGGCAACCGTGACGACGCGGTGCTCGTTCGGTACGAGTGCGCGCATCGGGGCGCCCTCGACGGTATCGAGCGCCGCCACCGCCGAGCGCAGCGCGCTGTAGCGCCAGACTCCGAGCAGGAACTGGATGCGACCGGTGGCGTCGGCCGCGAACACTGCGTCGGTCTCGACTCGGTCGAAGTGATCGATCAGAGACTGCACCGCAGAAGCATTCAGCAGCGGTATGTCCGACGCGACGACTGCCACCAGATCGGCTGTGCCGTCCAGTGTTTCGAGCCCGGCGGCCAGAGCTGCCACCGGGCCGCCGCCGGCGGGGGACTCTCGGGTCTGCACGACCGAACCCGGTACTGCGTCGCGTGTGGGGCCCACCAGTACCGTTCGGCGACAGTCCGAGACGGCCGACACTGCAATGTCGACCAGTCGTCGTCCGCCGACGGTGAGCGCGGGCTTGTCGACTTCTGCAGATGGCGAGCCGGCAAGGCCTGCCATTCGCGATCCGCGACCACCCGCGAGCACGATGGCGTCGCAGATCGGCTCGGTCGACGAGCCGCTCACCGGTGCGATCCCATCACGTCGGCAGCGGCACGTTCTGCAGTCGAACCTGGCCGCGCGCGATGGTCTTACCGCTGTCGGTCGCGGTGATCGTGACCAGCCAGAGTTGCTGAACGCGGCCCTGCTGCAACGGTTCCGCGAGAACATCCACCCGTCCGCCTTTGCTGGCGCGCAGGAAATCGGTTCCGTTGTGCACTCCGACCGCGAACTCGCCGCGATCCTTGACCGCCTCACTCGCACCGATGCTCGCGGCGCTTTCCACAGCGCTGGTATAGACCCCACCGTGCACGACGCCCCAGGGCGTGAAATGTTCCTCGGTCAACTCGATGTGCCCCGCTACCCGCGTGCCCGAGACCTCGTCGATCACCAGGCCGGCCGCGGCGACGAAAGTGCTCGCCTTGGACAGGGCGAACTTCGCCGTAGGGCGTGGATCGAACTGCCCGAGCCGATCTCCGATGTTCATCCTTCGAGATTAGTGGTCGACGTCGGAGGCTGGGGGAGCGCCCCGAAGTCGAAGCGAACGGACTTCAGCGACACTCGCCCGTCGCGGATCTCGACACCTTCACCGCGCAGCGTCTCGAGTTGTCTCGTCGCCAGATGCGCCGCAGGCTTTCCGCTAGCACCCAGGACACGATGCCACGGCAGATCGGCGGAGTCGGTCCGCATGATCCACCCGACGATGCGGGGGCTGGACAGGTCGGCCGCCGCTGCGATGTCCCCGTAGGTGGCAACGGAACCGACGGGAATTGACGCGACCAACGCGCGCACCCGTTCCACCTGCGCCTCGGTGATCGGAGCCATCTACAGCAGGGATCGCACCAGCTCGGCCACGTCGGCCGGCTTGGCCTGGCCGACCATGTGATCGCAGTCGAGTTCGACGGTGCGCAGGTTCTCGCCGAGCTTGTCTCTTAGCGCGGACACGAATTCTTCGGTCACATAAGGAGGTTCGACGCGCATGGCCCGCACCACGATGGTCGGGACGCTCTCGGCGGGCACCACGATCGGACGAGCGAGCTCGCCCCACGTCGCAACGATGGCCGGAATCGACATTCGCCACGCGACCTTCCCGCCGTCGGCAGGGACCAGGTGATCGGCGACCTCGCGGTCGAGCAACTCGGTGGGCACGTCCGCCCAAGCCCCGTGGATCTTCTCCGAACGCGCCTCGTCGGCGTCGGTGTAATCGGGGGACTTCGCAGTGGCCTCGGCGACCTCGAGCAGCTCCTCCGGCGGCAAGGCAATCGCAGGATCGAGCAGCACCAGCGCGCGCACCACCTCCGGGAACCGCTGTGCGAGATGCACGGCCAACGCGCCGCCGTACGAATGTCCGAGCACCACGACCGGACCGCGCGCATGGGCGTCGAGCACGGCCTTCAGTGCGGTGACCTGAGCGTCGATGTCCCACGGTGGAACGGACGGAGAACGGCCGTGGCCGATCAGATCGGGAGCCAGAACGCGGGCCTCGGGCAGGTGATTCTCGGCGAGGTCCCACCAACGGGCACCGTGGCCGGTCACACCGTGAACGGCGAGGATTTCGGGACCGTCTGCGGGTCCGAACGTATGCAGATTCAACTCGGGCACGTGAACCACTATGCCGCATCGAAGGCCCCGGTTTCGAAAGGGACGGGTCGGCTGCCGCCCCCGGGCCGCCGGATCGGGGCACGGCCCTTCGTGTCGGTGGGTCGTGATTGCATGTCCCGCATGAGCACGGACGGCAGACACGGCGCGACGGTCACCCTCGTCCGTGCACCCAGGGTGGCGCAGCCGGCCCGCCGGTGGACCGATTCCGCTGCCCGGTTGCTGGCGTGGACTCCCGATTCGGCGGCGGAGGCGGCTCAGGGCGCTCCTCGATGGAACCCCTGGCAGGTGCTCGGCGGGCCCGGCTCGGGAAAGACAGCGCTCGTGGCGGACTACGCAGTCTCCCGAATCGTGTCCGGCGATCCGGAATCGGTCCTGGTGCTCACTCAGTCGAAGCGCGCGTCCATCACGCTCCGCGAGCAGATCACCGCCGGTCTGTTCAGCGGCGATCACGCGCTGCGCGCCACGCGCGAACCGCTGGTACGCACGGTGCACTCGTATGCGTTCGCGGTACTGAGGTTGCAGGCCTCCCTCTACGGCAATCCGCCTCCTCGACTGCTGACCGGTGCCGAGCAGGACGCGGTGGTCCGCGAGATGCTGCGGGGCGACATCGAGGACGGAGCGACCGACTGGCCGGATCGATTGCGCCCGGCTCTCGGTACTGCAGGATTTGTCACCGCGGTGCGAGACATGATGCTCCGATCAGCAGAACGCGGAATCGGACCCGAGGATCTGGTCAAGCTCGGCCGCACGCACGGCAGACCCGAATGGATCGCCGTCGGCAAGTTCGCGGCTCGATACGAACAAGCCATGTTGCTGCGCGGCGCAGTCGGCGTCGAAGCCGCAGGGGCCACGGCACCGGGCCTCGACGCGGCCGAGCTCATCGGCAGCGCACTGATGGCGTTCGCCACCGATCCGGACCTGCTGCGCAGTGAGCGCGCCCGCATCCGGCACCTCGTCGTCGACGATGCACAGCACCTCGATCCGCAAGCTGCGCAGCTGATTCGGCTGATCGGCACCGATACCGAATCGACCGTGATCGCCGGGGACCCCGATCAATCCGTCTTCACGTTCCGTGGAGCGGATCCCACGTTCGTGGCCGATCTGCTCGATGCGGACTCGCCTCGACGGGTGGTTCTGACGCGGAACTTTCGATCGGTGCCTGCAGTGGCGGAACTGACCGACATCGTGGCGGGGCGACTGCCCGGGCTCGGTCGGCACCGCAGTCCCGAGCCGGTGGCCACGGCTCGGTTCGGCGAGCCGGAGGCCCGGGTACACGTCGTGTCTTCGCCTGCCAAGGAAGCCGCGATCATCTCCGACGCCATGCGACGCGCGCACCTGATCGACGGAATGCCCTGGTCCGAGATGGCGATCGTCGTGCGGTCGGTCCCGCGTACCGTCGCGCCGCTGCGTCGCGCTCTGCACGCGGCCGGTGTCCCCATGATCACCCCGGCTTCGGAGTTGCCGTTGCATCGCCAGCACGGAGCGGTGGGCTTGCTGCTGGTGCTGCGGGCGATCTCCGACCCGTCGTTCGACGGAGAGGATGCGCTGGCTCTGCTGTCCGGCCCGATCGGGGGTGCCGATCCGGTAGGTCTGCGGCGGCTGCGCCGAGGTGTCCGCAGACTCGAACTGGCCTCGGGCGGCGAGCGCGATTCGGCCGAACTGCTCAGAGTCGTTCTCACCGGCGAGACGCGAGAGAAGTTCGGGTGGATCACTGGTCTGTCGGACGTGGAAGCGGCACCGCTGCGACGAGCACTGAGCGTCGTTCGTAAGGCGCGAGCGGTGGCTCGGGAAGGCCGCGGAGTCGAGGACGTGCTGTGGGCTGCGTGGCAGGCGTCCGGACTCGAGCGGCGTTGGGCCGCCGCGTCCGCGTGGGGTGGGTCCGCAGGTGCTCAAGCCGATCGAGACCTCGACGCGGTGGTCGCACTCTTCGACGCCGCGGCGGCCTACGTCGACAGGCTGCCGCGCGCGCAGCTGGGCGGATTTCTCGATTACATTGCGCAGCAACAGATTCCTACCTCGAGCTCGAACCGTTCGACCGCGCCGGCCGATGCGGTGACGCTGCTCAGCGCGCACTCGGCAGCCGGTCGCGAATGGGAACTGGTGGCGGTCGCCGGGGTTCAGGAGGGGCTGTGGCCGGGTCTGCGAGCGCGCGGCAGCCTCCTCGGAACCGACACGCTCGTCGATCTGGTGTCCGGCAAGGTCGACGCGGCTGCGGCCCTCGACGGACGACTGTCGAAAGCTGCACCGCTCCTCGCCGAGGAACGCAAGCTCTTCCTCGTGGCGTGCAGTCGCGCGCGCTCCACTCTGCTCGTCACCGCCGTGGACTCGAGCACGGGCGATACCGATCTGGTCCGCTCCCGATTCGTCGACGAACTCCGGGGAGTCGACGGCGACGCAGATCCCGTCCCGCTGCCCGAAGTTTCCGAGCCGCCGACCCCGCACCGGGTGTTGGCATTACCGATGATGGTCGCCGAGCTTCGCGGGGTCGTCTGCGATCCCGTTGTTGCCGAACATGATCCGGACAAGCGAGCACGCGCCGCGCGGCACCTGGCCACACTCGCCGAGGCCGGCGTCCGAGGCGCACATCCCGACGAGTGGTTCGGGATTGCGGGGCTCAGCACCAGCGAGCCCCTGTGGCACCTCGGCGACGGGCCGGTCCCGCTCTCGCCATCGACGGTGGAACAGCTCACCACCTGCCCGCTGCGCTGGATGCTCGAACGTCACGGAGGAAACGACGGCACCAACACTCACGCCGTCACCGGAACCCTCGTGCACACTCTGGTGCAGGCGGTGGCAGGCCGGATCCCACCGGACCAGCTCAGGCGGGCACTCGAGACGGCGTGGGATGCAGTCGATCTCGGATCACAGTGGTTCTCGCGTCACGAGCTCGATCGAACCGGGGCGATGCTCGACACGTTCGAGAATTGGCTGCAGGGCACCCGAGGCGAGCTCACCGAGGCGGGCGTCGAGGTACAGGTCGACGGCATTCTGGCCGCCCGATCCGAGGACGAGATTGCGGTCGCCCTGCGCGGCCGGATCGATCGGCTCGAACACGATCCGGACGGCCGCCCGGTCGTCATCGACGTCAAGACGGCCAAAACGGTGATGTCCAAGGAAGACGCGCGCAACCACCATCAATTGGCCACGTATCAGGTCGCCGCTGCCGCGGGTGCGATCGAAGGTGAGCCCGCGGGCGAACCCGGGGGTGCTCGGTTGGTGTTCGTGGCCAAACCGCACAACAAGGACGGCGCGACGCAGCGGATCCAGGAGGTGCCGACACCGGAGAAACTCGAGGAATGGCGAGACACCGTCCACCGGGCGGCCTCGGCGACGCAGGGTCCCGTCTTCGAAGCCAGAGTCAACGACGGGTGCAGACATTGCCCCGTCAAATCCAGTTGCCCGGCCCACGAGACAGGACGGCAGGTGACCGAGCAGTGACCGCCTCGGCGACGCGCAGCGCAACCGTGCGGGTCTCACCCGTCGAACTGTCCCGCGCCCTCGGGCAGAAGCACCCACCCACCGACGAGCAGGCGGCGGTGATCGCCGCCCCACCCGGTCCGACGCTCGTCGTGGCAGGCGCAGGGGCTGGGAAGACCGAGACGATGGCCGCGCGAGTGGTGTGGATGGTGGCCAACGGGTTCGTCGATCCGGATCAGGTACTCGGACTGACGTTCACCCGAAAGGCCGCGCAGCAACTGACGTCCCGAATCCGCGCTCGGCTGGCGCGGCTCGCCGGGTCGGATCTGGTGCGCGCGCTGGATCCGAGTCTGGCACTGCGCGAACGGATTCTCGCCGCGGAGCCGGAGGTGAGCACCTACCACTCGTATGCCGGGCGACTGCTCACCGAGCACGGCCTGTTGCTGCCCATCGAGCCCTCCGCGACGCTGCTGTCGGAGACCGAACTGTGGCAGCTCGCGCATCGTGTGGTCAGCACGTGGGACGGCGATCTCGACACCGACCGAAATCCCACGTCGGTGACGGAGGCGGTACTCGCCCTCTCCGGTCAGCTGGCCGAACATCTGGTGGACCCCGACCAGCTGCGCGAGGCGCACGTGGAACTCGAGAAACTGGTGCACACACTCGGCCCCGGTCCACGTCAACGTGGCGGGCCGACCAAGGAGCTGCTCAACATCCTCGATGCCCAACATCAACGAATCACGTTGTTGCCCTTGGTGGAACGACTCGCGCAGACGCTTCGGCACGAAGGGGCACTGGATTTCGGTTCGCAGATGTCGATGGCGGCGCGGGTCGCGGCCGAACATCGCGAAGTGGGAATCGCAGAGCGGCAACGCTTTCGGCTCGTTCTGCTCGACGAATACCAGGACACCGGTCATGCCCAGCGGGTGCTGCTGTCCTCACTGTTCGGATCCGGTAGCGATGCCACCCTGGCGCTGACAGCCGTGGGCGATCCGATGCAGTCGATCTACGGGTGGCGAGGGGCGTCAGCGGCGAACCTGCCGCGGTTCGCCACCGATTTCCCGCAGGCGGACGGCAGTCCCGCACCGCGGCTCGAACTCCTCACCAGCTGGCGCAACCCGCCCGAGGCACTCGCTCTCGCCAATCTGATCACCGACCCCCTGCGCCGTGTCGGTGTACCGGTGCCGACCCTGCGGGCCCGGCCGGGCGCGGTGCCCGGCGATGTACGGCTGGCCGTCACCGACACCGTCCTCGACGAACGGGAATGGATCGCCGACCGAATAGCCGAGCGCTACCGCGACGCCCTCGAACTGGACCGGCCTCCGCCCAGTGCCGCGGTACTCGTGCGGCGCAACGCCGATGCCGAGCCGATCGCCGAGGTGCTGCGTAGCCGTGGCCTACCCGTCGAGGTGGTCGGGCTCGGCGGATTGCTGCATGTGCCGGAGGTCGCCGACATCATCGCGATGCTGCGTCTGGTGGCCGATCCGACTGCGGGCAGCTCGGCCATGCGCATCCTCACGGGCTCCCGATGGCAGATCGGGGCCGCCGATCTGCGGGCGCTCGCTCAGCGCGCCAGGGAGCTCGAGATTCGGGGCGGCTACGGCACCGCGGGCCGTGTCGACGACCCACAGGCGCTCGACGCCGCGCTCGGAAGTGCCCTGCCGGGGGAACAGTCGGAGCAGGCCGGTCTGGCCGACGCCATCGCCGATCCAGGTTCGGCCGAACGATATTCGGAGGCCGGGCACCGACGCATCACTGCGCTCGCCGGAGAACTACATCTGTTGCGCGACCGTATCGGGCAGCCGCTGACGGAACTGGTCGCCGACATCGAACGCATCATGGGCATCGGGGTCGAAGCGCAGGCGCGGACACCGTTCGGTGTCGATGGTGCAGTCGGGCGCGAGCATCTCGACGAATTCGCCCATGTGGTGGCCGATTACGCCGACAATCCAACGGCCACGGTCACCGGATTCCTGTCGTTCCTCGCGGCGGCAGAGACTGTCGAGGACGGGTTGGCTCCGGGCGAGGTCGAGGTAGCCCCGCATCGAGTACAGGTGCTGACGGTGCATTCGGCGAAGGGCCTCGAATGGGAGGTCGTGGCCGTACCGCACGTGGCGACCGGAGTGTTCCCGTCCTCGAACGCCTCGTCGACCTGGCTCGGGGCGATGGCCGAACTGCCGCCGTCCCTGCGCGGCGACCGCGCTCTCGACGGTGAGGGTTCCGAGGGGGTACCGGTACTCGAGCTCGAGGACCTCTACAACCGAAAGGACCTCGAGGACGCCGTCAAGCGGCACAAGGATGCACTCGCTCGGCGTCGGCTCGCGGAGGATCGTCGACTGTTCTACGTTGCACTCACCAGAACCGAACGGGTGCTGCTGGTCTCGGCGCATCAGTGGGACGAGACGTCCACGAAGCCTCGTGGCCCGTCCGAGTTTCTCGACGAGCTCCACCGGTACACCTCGACGGCCGAGGACGCCGTCGCGGTGGTCGAGCAGTGGGCACCGGCCCCCGAAGCCGGAGCCGTCAACCCGTTGGGGGCAGAGCCGCATACGGCATCCTGGCCGCGAGATCCGCTCGGGCCGAGGCGAGGCGCGATCGAGAGTGGTGCGGCCGACGTTCTGCGGGCCCTGGCCGACAAGGCCGACTCCCACCATGATTCGGACGAAGACGAGGACGAGGACGAGGACGACCCGGAGAAGTGGGGCTTCGACGTCCGGACCTTGCTGGCCGAGCGCTCGGCGCGGGCCGTTGCCGGGGTCGATGTCGCACTACCCGAAAACCTGTCGGTGACTCAGCTGGTCGACTTGGCGGCAGATCCGGATGCGCTCGCCTCGCGACTGCGCCGGCCACTTCCGTTTCCCCCGAATCCGTTGGCGCGCCGTGGAACAGCGTTTCACGCGTGGATCGAGCGACGGTTCGGCGCGACCCGCCTGCTCGATCTCGACGAACTACCGGGCTCCGCCGATACCGGTGCTTCTGCCGATGTGGACCTGGACACTCTTCAGCGGGCGTTCGAGGCCTCCGATTGGGCTCTGCGCAGTCCGGTGGAGGTAGAGGTGCCGTTCGAGACGTCGGTGGCAGGAACAGTGCTGCGCGGTCGGATCGACGCGGTGTTCGCCGACCCGGACGGCGGCTGGACCGTCGTCGACTGGAAGACCGGAGCCGAACCGTCTGCGTCCGAGCAGCAGGCGGTGGCGATGCAGCTGGCGGCGTACCGGCTGGCGTGGGCGGAGTTGATGTCCGTCGGTCGTGCGGAGCCGGTACCGCTCGATCGCGTCCGTGCGGCGTTCCACTACGTCCGCAGCGGTCGTACCATCTCGCCCGAAAAGCTGCCTGACGCAACAGCTTTGGCGGCGCTGCTCGAAGGCCGATCCGTCGTGGACGACATCGACACTACGGTGCCAGTCGACGAGCTTTCAGAGCCTCGGTGACCAGTGGGATCTGCAGGGGGAGACGAGCGATCATGGCGGCCTTCAAGGCCGGTGACGTCTTGGAGCTGCGTACGTACTTCCATGCGAGGTTGATGTTGGCGGGGAAGACCGCGACGAACAGGCCCGCTGCCAACGCACCGCCCACTCGACGGGTGCGGGGTGCGGCCAACGTGGCAGCCACAGCGAGCTCGGCTACTCCCGATACCTGGGTGTACGTCCGCGCCGAACCTGGTAGGGCGGTCGGTACCTGCGCATCGAAGAATTGGGGAGTGACGAAATGGAGTACTCCGGCGCCGGCGAGCAATCCCGCGAGACGCAGCGCTGCGGCCTGACTCGGTCTCTGTGTCATGCACACACCGTGCCACACGGTGCTGCATCCGCCCATCCGGTCCGCTCGAAGCGGTCGGTTGTCGACGCAGAAGCGCGGCATGGGGTTACGCTGCGTGCCGTGAATGATCTCGACTTCGGTGAGCACCTCGGTGGGCGACGTGGGAGGTAGGTTGCGCACGCGCCTGGGGGACAGCGGCGCGTTGACCGACAAGCCCGATTTCGCGCTGGTAGGTGTGCTGAGGGTTCCGGAAATCGAATCCAGCCCGTGGAGCGCGATCTACAAGCGGGTTCTGATGGCGTTGGGGATTCTCTTTCTCGCGGCGTTCGTCGTCTACCTCGATCGCGACGGCTACAGCGACAATCAGAACGGCGAGCTGTCGTTCCTCGACGCGTTCTATTACGCGACGGTGTCGTTGTCGACCACCGGATACGGTGACATCGCGCCGATGAGTCCGTCTGCGCGTCTGGTCAACATTCTGGTCATCACCCCCTTACGAGTCCTGTTCCTCATTCTGTTGGTCGGCACCACGCTGTCGGTTCTCACCGAGCGGTCTCGACAGGCATTCAAAATTCAGCGATGGAGACGCAGCGTGCGCAATCACACCGTGGTCATCGGTTTCGGTACCAAGGGCCGAACCGCAGTCGACGCGATGCTCGGCGACGGAGTCTCGGCCTCGGACATCGTCGTGGTCGACACCGACCAGACCGTGCTCGACGCGGCCTCGGCGATGGGTCTGGTCACCGTCCACGGCTCGGCCACCAAGTCCGATGTGCTTCGGCTCACGGGCGCTCAACATGCCGCGGCCATCATCGTGGCGACCAATCGCGACGACACGGCGGTCCTGGTGACGCTGACGGCCAGGGAAATCGCTCCGAAGGCCAAGATCGTCGCCGCGATCCGAGAGGCCGAGAACACGCACCTGGTGCGCCAGTCCGGCGCGGATTCGGTTGTCGTCTCGTCCGAAACTGCGGGTCGGCTGCTCGGTATCGCCACGTCCACACCGTCCGTCGTGGAGATGATCGAGGATCTTCTCACCCCGGAGGCAGGCTTCGCCGTCGCAGAGCGAGAGGTGGAGCGGGACGAGGTGGGCGGTTCACCGCGTCATCTGGCCGACATCGTGTTGGGAGTGGTCCGCGGCGGCAAGCTGTTCCGGGTCGGATCACCCGAGGTCGACGCGATCGAGGCAACCGACCGACTGCTGTACATCCGTCGCGTGGCCGACTGAGCAGGCCCAGTAGGGTCGTGAGCGTGCCGAATTTTCAGCTCGTCCATCCACCTCGACTGTCTCGATCACCGCTCGACCGGGCCGAGGAATTGCGCCGCGACACAGCGGCACTGGCCGCCGGTTGGTCCACGGCTCGCATACTCGACGTGGACGGTCGCGGCAGATTCGCAGTGGACGACGGTGGTCTGGTCTTCGTCGACGCCGCAGACGTGGCCACGGAACCGACCGAGGACGCGGTCTTCCTCGGAATTCATGGCGACCGGCACCTGTGGACCCGACGCGTCGAACTACTTCAGGGCACGCTGGGAGACCTGCGAACCGACGGCGAGCGCCTCGACAGTGTGTCGCTGTCGATGGTCACCGGGGCTCTGGCCATCCTCAATTGGCACGCCAGTGCGCGGTTCAGCTCGCTCGACGGCGCTCCGTCCGTTCCGTCGGCTGCAGGCTGGTCGCGGACCAGCACGTCCTCGGGTCACGAAGAGTTTCCGCGCACCGATCCTGCGGTGATCTGCCTGGTTCACGACGGCGCGAATCGAGTGCTGTTGGCGCGCGCACCGATGTGGCCCGAACGTCGGTTCTCGGTGTTGGCCGGATTCGTCGAGGCCGGCGAATCGCTGGAGACCTGTGTCGCGCGGGAGATCAAGGAAGAAGTGGGGCTGGACGTATCCGGCATCGAATATCTCGGCAGTCAGCCGTGGCCGTTTCCGCGTTCGGTGATGATCGGCTTCTCGGCCGTCGCCGACCCGGATCAGCCGCTCGCGTTCCAGGACGGCGAGATCGCCGAGGCGCACTGGTTCGAGCGGACCGAGGTCGTCGCCGCCCTCGAACTGGGCGACTGGGGATCGGAGTCGACGTCTCGATTGCTGCTTCCCGGATCCATCTCGATCGCTCGCGGGATGCTGGAGGCGTGGGCAGCGACGACCTGACGCTCGATCAGAGCGACAGAGCGCGCTTGACCTCGGCGAGACTGGGGTTGGTTGCCGTCGATCCGTCCGCGAACTGCACGGTGGGCACGATGTGGTTTCCGTTGTTGACGCTGCCGACCAACTCGGCGGACTCGGGGTTCTGCTCGATGTCGATCTCGGAGTAGGCGATTCCCGCCTCGTCGAGCTGAGTCTTGAGCCGGCGGCAGTACCCGCACCAGGTGGTGGAGTAGACGGTCAGCGCGGCCGGGGTCTGTGGGGTGTTCTCGGTAGTGGTCACGGAGACAGTCAACAGCAGGGCGCAGGTGATTGTTCCGTGACGGCGGCCTCGGCGAGTCTCGGCGAGTCTCGGCGGCGTCGGGCCCGGACATCGCTGTCGGTAGGCACTGACACAATGGACCCATGGCTGACGACGCGATGACTGCCGGTCTCGATCCGGAGCAATCCGCGGCAGTGCTGGCCCCTCGCGGTCCGGTCTGTGTGCTCGCCGGGGCCGGAACGGGCAAGACCCGCACGATCACTCGACGCATCGCGCATCTCGTGTCCGCGGGGCACGTGTCCTCCGGCCAGGTATTGGCGGTCACCTTCACCGCGCGGGCGGCCGGTGAGATGCGCGGCCGTCTTCGAGAACTCGGCGTCGGGGGAGAGGGACCTCCGGTGCAGGCTCGTACCTTCCACGCTGCCGCGATGCGCCAGCTCAAATATTTCTGGCCACAGGTCGTCGGCGACACCGGGTGGCAGTTGCTCGACCGTAAGTTCACCGTGGTCTCGCAGGCGGCGAACCGAGCCGGCGTGTCCACCTCCACCGACGCCATCCGCGACCTCGCGGGCGAGATCGAGTGGGCGAAAGGCTCGTTGATCGCCCCCGAGGACTACCCGCGCATAGCGGCGAGCAACCGACGCGACGTTCCCATGGACGCAGCCAAGGTCGCTGCGGTGTACGCGGGTTACGAAGAACTCAAATCTCGCGGCGGCGACGGCATGTTGCTCGACTTCGACGATCTGCTGTTGCACACCGCCGCGGCGCTCGAAGAGCACTCCTCGGTGGCCGACGAATTCCGAGAACGTTATCGCTGCTTCGTCGTCGACGAGTATCAGGACGTGACGCCGCTCCAACAGCGGGTTCTCGACGCCTGGGTGGGCGATCGTGACGACCTCACCGTCGTCGGGGATGCGAATCAGACGATCTACTCGTTCACCGGAGCGTCCCCTCGCTACCTGCTCGACTTCTCTCGCAAGTATCCCGAGGCCACGGTTGTCCGTCTCGAACGTGACTACCGATCGACACCGGAGGTCGTGTCGTTGGCCAATCGCGTGATCGGTGCCGCGCGGGGTCGCATTGCGGGCACTCGGCTGCAGCTGATCGGTCAGCGTGATTCCGGTCCGGAGCCGGAGTTCTTCGAGTACGACGATGAGCCCGCCGAAGCGGACGGAGTGGCACGCGCGGTGAAGAGGTTGATCTCGAAAGGCGTCGAGCCTGCCGAGATCGCAATTCTGTACCGCATCAATGCGCAGTCCGAGGCGCACGAGCAGGCCCTGACCGAGCTGAAGATTCCCTATCAGGTTCGCGGCGGCGAGGGTTTCTTCACTCGACCCGAGGTGCGGCAGGGAGTCAATGCACTGCGCCAGGCTGCGGGCCGAGACGATCTACCCGACGGTTCTCGTGCCGGGGACGGCCTGACCGGTCTGGTTCGGGCCGTGCTGGCTCCACTGGGGTTGACCGCTACCGAGCCGACCGGTGCGCAGGCGCGGGAGAAGTGGGCCTCCCTGGGAGGTCTCGTGCAACTCACCGAGGAATTGTTGGTGCACGACCCCGAACTGACCCTCGACTCACTACTCGGTGAACTCGCGGCTCGCGCCGAGGCGCGACATCCACCGACGGTGCAGGGCGTGACGCTGGCCTCGCTGCATGCGGCGAAGGGGCTCGAGTGGGATGCAGTGTTCATCGTCGGGCTTGCCGACGGAACGCTGCCGATATCTCACGCGATCGGCAACGATCCCAGTGCGAACAACGAGGCCGCCGTCGAGGAAGAGCGTCGCCTTCTCTACGTGGGTGTCACCCGGGCGCGGGTCCACCTGCACCTGTCGTGGGCCCTGGCCCGTAACGAGGGTGGGCGCAAGTCGCGTCGCCGCTCCCGATTCCTCGTCGGATTGGTGCCCGAGGATTCGCCCGCGTCGCGCATCGCGGCACCCGCGGCCAAGAGGTCGGGGCCCAAGTGCAGAATCTGCGGTAAGCCGCTGATCGGGACGTCGGCCACGATGCTCGGACGATGCGATAGCTGCCCGTCCAACGTGGACATCGCCCTGCTCGACGCGTTGAAGTCGTGGCGCCTGGACAAGTCTCGTGAACTCAAGGTGCCCGCATACGTCGTGTTCAGTGACAACACGTTGACTGCTATCGCGGAACAGCAACCGCAGGACGAGCGTGGACTCGTTGCGATACCGGGAATCGGGGCCAAGAAGCTCGAGCGCTTCGGCGAGGACGTGCTCACGGTGGTGCGGTCCTCCGACCGGTAACCGTCTACCGAACAGACGCCGTAAAACTGCTGGTCAAAAATAACTTGTGCAGATCTCGGCGGGGGGCTTAGTCTGTTTCTCGTGTCGCGGGAGACCGCACACTGCCCAGTCCGCCCACGAGACCAGAACAGGAGCTGAAGAACATGATCGACACATTCGACATCGCCGGTGCAAGAGCAACCGTCGTGCTCAGCCCTGTCTGCGGTGCAACGCCCTTCGGCGATGCGCTGGTCGGTACGCCCGCTGCTGCGGCCGTAGCCGCCGGCTCGGTTGCGCAGACGTGGATTCGTCCCACCGCTTTCGGCCCGATGCACCAGTCCGCATCGGAAGCCCTCGGGTCGAATTCCGCCCCCGGCGTCCTGGCGTTGGCAGCACCCGCTGTGTACACCCATCGACGTCACCGCGCACCACGCGCGTCCGTGTTCGACAGCAGATACCGACTTCACTGTAGGTAGACGCTTCGATTTGCCCACCAGGCCACGGACCCGCACTCGCGGACCGTGGCCTTTGTCGTTCAGGTAGATCCTCTACCCGAGCGTGAGGCCGACATGGTTCGCATCACCCCTCGAACCGATAACGACGCCGCACGAAAAGTAGAGGAGACCGACGTGTCAACCGCCACGATCCGGACGACATGCCGACCAGAGTCCGAAACCGCCTACGCAGCAACAAGTTTCGCCGAATCGGCGGAGCTCGAGCTGTCGGTGCCTTGCCGAGCGGCGAACCCCGACATGTGGTTCGCCGACACCCCTGCCGAATTGGAGCAGGCCAAGGCGCTGTGCGCCGAATGCCCCATCCGCCGAACCTGTCTCAGCGCCGCATTGGATCGCGCCGAGCCATGGGGCGTATGGGGTGGCGAGATCCTGGAACAGGGTGTTGTCATCGCACGCAAGCGTCCTCGCGGACGGCCACGTAAGAACGCGGCATGAAGCTCGATCCGGAGGTCCGGCTTCACCGAGTGATTCACTCGGTGAAGCCGGGCAACCATTCCGTCAGAATTGCCATGTACGGCGCATAGGCGTCGAGCTGCGCGCAGATTCCCACCAGGCCACCCAGTACCCGGAAGATCATCACGTACTCCGGCGGCATGTTCAGCGAGCGAACGGTGCGGAACTGTGCGCTGTTGAAATCGGCTGCGGTGCCTGCCGCTTTCTGCAGCCACGCCCGAGTGAAGTGAAACGACTCGGTGTGAATCGGGTCTGTGAACGGGCGAAGGTAATCGGCAATTTCCTTCTCCGTCACCGTGCGACCCGGCACCACGAAGCCACTTTCGGTGCACAGTTCGACCAGTTCGTCGAACTTGTCGTCACGAGCGAGTGCGACCATCCGGCCGAGGACCGGAGGCAGGCCGTCGGGCATCGGAGCACATGCCCCGAAATCGATGACGCCCATTCGGCCGTCGTCGAGCATCATGAAGTTTCCCGGATGTGGGTCCGCGTGCAACAACTTCGCGCGTGCGGGAGACTCGAACGCGAACCGCGCGAGTAGTTCGCCGGCTCGATTACGCTCGTCCGCAGTTCCGTGCGCGATCACATCGGCCAGGGGTCTGCCCGTCATCCATTCGCTCACAACCACTTTCGGGGCGCTGGCGACGATCTTGGGTACCGCGAACCGAGGATCGCCCGCGAATTCCTTGCTGAAGGCGCGCTGATTGGCTGCCTCGATGCGGTAGTCGAGCTCGTCCTCGGTGCGCGCCGTCAGCTCTTCGAGCACGGGCTTGACGTCCGTACCGGCGAGCACCGTACTGAACAGATTCGCGAAACGAGACAGAGTCTTGAGGTCCGACCGCAAGGCGTCGTCCGCACCCGGATACTGGATCTTGACCGCGACGTCGCGCCCGTCCGCCCACGTAGCTCGGTGGACCTGGCCGATGCTGGCCGAGGCGATAGCGGTGTCGTCGAAACTCTCGAACCGTGATCGCCACGCCGTACCCAGTTGTTGATCGAGTACGCGATGCACCGTCTTGGCCGGCATGGGCGGGCCCTGAGCCTGCAGCTTCGTCAGTGCCTCACGGTAGGGCTCCGAATACTCCTCGGGGACGGCGGCTTCCATCACTGACAGCATCTGACCGAGCTTCATGGCCCCGCCTTTGAGCTCTCCGAGTACGGAGAAGAGTTGCTCGGCTGCTTTGGCGGCCATGTCCGCGTCGATCTCGTCGCGGTTTCCGCCGGCGAGCTTCTTTCCGAAGCCCATCGCGGCACGTCCGGCCATTCCCAGGGGAATGCTGGCTAGTTTCGCGGTACGAGTGGATCCACGGCGCGGTATGTCTGACACAGCTCCATCATGGCTGAACCTTCCGACAAATGCTCGGACCGGTGAAACCCTGGCCTCGACGGCCGAGGTGGGCGGGTGGTCGAGTGACCGTGTCGTCAGTACCAGCAATCGCAATGCGGATGTCGCGTCCACTGTCTTTTGTGCACGGACGTACCGGTGGCCGCGAAACTCAGCTCCATCGTGCAGTCGGTGGTTTCGGGCATCGTTCCGTCCGTGCGATCGATGAGGGTTTCGAGTTGCGCGAACGCGAACGCCGCCGTGGCCAACACCGTGGCGGTACTCGCCTGGCCCACCGTGCCGAGCAGATGTGCGGACAGGTGCGGCCACTCCGGGTCGAGATCACAGCGGGTGAGATCGGCGCAGCGCAGGCAACTCGTCTGTCCGGGCACCACGAACGGGCCGACGATTCCTTTCCCGTCCCGCAGTCGCACCTGCAGGTGCGGGATCCTTTTCCGCACCAGATCGGTCACCAGGCGAGGCTCGGCGACGAGGTCGTCGGTGAGCACGACCACGTCGTACTGCCACGAGTTCACGGCGAGGTGCGGATAGCGTGTCGGGGTCAGGCTCGTTCTGGTCACCGCGACACTGGTGCGCCGCAACCCGGCGGTCAGCGCATCCGAGAGCGGCCCGCGGCCCACGAGATGCACGGAACGAATGTCGCGCAGTTCACTCGACGGAGCGTCCGCGTTGCTCGACGCCGGGCCACTCGTGCCGTGTACGAGCAGGCCCGAATCGTCCAATTCGGCCAGCATCGACGACACTCGGTTCGCGGACAAACCCAACGTCATTGCGTGACAGACGATGTGAGGCCGGGAACGTCCTGCCGCGAGAAGCCGCAGGATCTCGAGTATCGAGCCCGGTTCCGCACCGGGAGGGGGAGTGACGACGACGCTGGTCTCGGGGCTCCACCCCAATTGAACGGTTCCGTCCCGTCGCGGCAGGATGGCCACCGCGGGATCGAGTCGAACGGTCGATGTGATCATGAACCACACTGTGACACTCGGTCCGACGGCAAACGCCCGCTCGGAGCACGTTATCCACAGGGGAAAATAGGCTTCGAGCAGGCGTTCGACGGGACTGACGGCATTGGTGTGCGCCGTCCGGGTTCAGGGTGTGGAAGAGCCCTTGTCCGGATGGTCGTCGCCGTCCTCCGAGGCGTCGTCCGTGCCGTGTTCCGCTCGTTCGGCGGCCTCCTTTGCCTCCATCGCCTCGAGTTGCGCGATGGGGTCGTCGAAGCTGGAGGTGCCGCCGCCGACGACTCGATCGATGAACGCCGCCGGATTGTCCAGGTCGGATGCGTCGGGCAGGAGATCCGGGTGTGCCCACACCCCGTCGCGGCCCTCCACGTCCGCGGCGGCCAGTAGTTGGCGCCACAGATCGGCGGCCTCGCGCACCTTGCGGGGACGCAACTCGAGACCGACCAACGTCGCGAACGTCTGCTCTGCCGGGCCGCCGGAGGCGCGGCGACGGCGAATGGTCTCGGCGAGGGCAACCGCGCCGGGGAGACGGTCGCCGAGTGCGGCCGTGACCACGGTCTCCACCCAGCCCTCCACCAGTGCCAGCAACGTTTCGAGACGTTCGAGAGCGTGCTTCTGCTCGGGTGTGGTCTGCGGCTCGAACGAACCCTGCTGCAGCAGCGCTTCGATCTTCGACGGATCCGTCAGCGCCGACGGGTCGAGCCCGGCAGCGGCTTCCTCGATTGCCGAGAAATCCATGCGGATGCCGCGAGCATATTCCTCGACAGTGGCGAGAACCCGCTGGCGCAGCCACGGGACGTGGCTGTACAGCCGCTGGTGTGCAGCCTCGCGGGCGGCCAGGAACACCAGCACCTCACGCTCGGGCTGTTCGAGACCTTCGCTGAACGACGCGATCGCCGACGGTAGCAACGCGGCCGTGCCCGACGGGCCGAGCGGGAGACCGATGTCGGTGGAGGTCAGGACTTCTTTCGACAGTTGGCCCAGTGCCTGACCGAGTTGCGAGCCGAACGCCATTCCGCCCATCTGGGTCAGCATGCCCATCATCGGTCCGGCCATCTGCTGAGCCTCCGGCGGCAACCCGGAGGTCCACATGCCCGAAATCTGCTCGGCGACCGGATCGCACAGCCGCTTCCAGGTGTCGATGGTGTTGTCGAGCCAGTCGACCGGCGTCCACGCTGCAGTCTTGGTGGCACCGGCAGGCAATGTGGTGGCACCGTCCAGCCAGAGCTCGGCGAGGTGGGCGGCCTCGGTGATGGCCTCACGCTCCCCGGCCGACACCGGGCTGAAATCGCCCATCTGCTGTCGGGCCAATTGCTTGGCGAGGTCGTAATTGACCGGTCCGGCCGACGATCCGCCCGACCCCGCGGCACCCATGCCGCTGAGCATCTGGCCGAACTGGGTGAGCATCTGGCCCAGTTGTGCAGGGTCGAAGCCCTCGGCCCCGAACCCGAAACCGGCGGGGTTACCCGACCCGTCCGGATCCTTCTTCTTGTCCGGGTCGTCGTCGGAAGCACCGAAACCAAAATTGCTCATGGCTCAACGGTACAAGCCATGAGCACTCGGAGCGCGAAAGATCGTCACGCTGACGGCGAACAGAACGGCTTCGTCGCATCGTGCGTCGGGCTCCGGCAGGGGCGGTATCCACGCCGCCGCACGTTCGGATCTAGTGTCTACCGAGTGAACCGAAGGATCGCCACACTCGTCGCAGCGCTGGTACCGGTCGTGGTGCTGGGCGTCACCGGCTCGGTCGTCACCGTTCCGTTCGCGGCACTCGGCCCCGGGCCGACCTACAACACTCTCGGTGACGTCGACGGCGTGCCCGTAGTCCAGATCGATGGCACCGACGTCGACCCCACCGCAGGCCATCTGAACATGACGACGGTGGCCGTGCGGGATCAGCTCAATCTTTTCGAGGCTCTCGGGTTCTGGGCCAGTGGGCGTCAGGGACTGGTCCCTCGTGAGGAGGTATACCCACCGGACAAGTCGAAAGAGGAAGTGCAGGAAGGTAATCAGGCCGATTTCGAGCAATCGGAATCCAGTGCCGAACTCGCCGCTCTGCATCACCTCGACCTCCCTGTGTCACTGTCGGTGACGAGCGTGGCCCAGGACGGCCCCGCCGCAGGCGTGCTGAACATCGGAGACACTCTGGTTGCGGTGGGCGGCACCCCCGTCTCGACGGCAGGCGCGGTTCGCGAGGCCGTCAGCGCCAAGGCACCCGGCGATTCGCTCGACATCGACTACGTGCGTGATGGTGCCCCTCGTACGGGTTCCGTTGTGCTCGGGGCCAGGCCGGACGACCCGTCCAAGGGATATCTCGGTGTGACGCCCGAGGAGCAGCCCGACGTTCCGTTCGACGTGAAGTTCAATCTCGCCGACGTCGGTGGTCCGTCCGCCGGCTTGATGTTCAGCCTCGCGGTGGTGGACAAACTGAGTCCCGGCGAGCTGAGCAACGGCGAATTCGTGGCGGGAACCGGCACGATCGACGCAGCGGGAACGGTCGGCCCCATCGGCGGTATTCCCTACAAGCTGATAGCAGCTCGTGAGGCAGGGGCCACCACGTTCCTGGTGCCCGACGCCAATTGTGGTGAGGCGCAACAGAACGTGCCCGACGGTCTGCGCTTGGTGCGAGTCGAATCGCTGGACAACGCGATCGACTCGCTCCGAGCGATCGGGTCGGGCGAAGACGCTCCGACCTGTAGCTGACCCGCTCGGTCGTATTTATTCGTCGTCGACCACATCGAACGTCGCGTACAGACCGTGGACGACGTTGGGTGCCAGGTCCTCGGCGATGCGAAGGTCGATGGGAGCGAACGGATCGGCGTCCTCGTCCGGATGCAGTTGCAACAACGTCAACGACGGCCCGTCCTTGAGCACTGCCACGATCAGCCGCGCGTCACGCTTCTCGGGATGGTTCTCGGCGGCCGATCGCGCCGCGTTGTCGGCCGCGTCGGGATCTGCGAGAAGCGGCATCAGCGCATCGTCGAGTGCCGACTCCGCCGCCGGGGGGAGTACGACGATCTCCTGGACGAGTGCGCATCCCACGACGCCCTCGGGCCACGTCGACGTGGCGAGGAATTCGTCGAGGGCGGGGGAGCCGCCGGTGATGTCCTCGGGCAACGAATGTTGCTGGATCGGTGTGAGTGCAGCACCGTCGGCCAGATCGTCGAGCAGGCCGGGTTCTGCCGCGGCGAGGGCAGCGGTGGGCACCAGCGCGAACATCTGGGGCGATTGGCCCCACCCGCCCGCGTCGACGAAGTCCGCCACCTCACGCGCGCACCGCGCCAATGCCTCGGCGATGCCGGGTCCGCCCGACTCGGGGTCGAAGTCGTCTCCGAAATGTTCCTGGCCGGGCAGTCCGTCACTGTCGTTGCTCACCGCACTATCCTCGCATCCGAATGGTTCCACGAATGTCGATGCTCCTGACCTGCGATCCGGCGGGGCCGCAGTACGGGCGTCACAGCCGTAGGATCAACGTACGTACAGTAGGGCGAAACGGACATGCGGCGCACGCGAGGTGCGCCGTGACAGTCATCTGCGGCGCCATCGGCGTCGCCCGAAGTTGGAGTGTGGCACGTGGGCATGAGGCCCCCCACCGGTATGCCGTCGTTGTCGCGGCGAAGCCGGATCTTGCTCGTATTGGCCTTGGTAGTAGCAGCTTTGCTGCTCATCGGTCCGCGGTTGATCGATATCTACACGAACTGGTTGTGGTTCGGAGAAGTCGACTTCCGCGGCGTCTACACCACCACTCTGTTGACCCGGTTGGTGATCTTCCTCGTCGTCTCGGTCGTCGTCGGGCTCATCGTCTTCGGCGCGCTGGTCGTCGCGTACCGCAATCGCCCGGTGTTCGTTCCGGTGGCCGGACCCAACGATCCGATCGCTCGATACCGCACCACGGTGATGAGCCGATTGCGGTTGTTCGGCATCGGAATCCCGGTCGTGGTCGGTTTCCTGTCCGGCATGATCGCGCAGACGAACTGGGTCACCGTGCAGCTGTTTCTGCATGGCGGCGACTTCGGCCAGACCGACCCGCAGTTCGGCCTGGACGTCGGGTTCTACTCGTTCGATCTGCCGTTCTACCGCTTCATCCTGAACTGGCTGTTCGTTGCCATCCTGGTTGCATTCTTCGCAAATCTGGTGACGCAGTACGTCTTCGGCGGCATTCGTCTCGCCGGCCGAGAAGGAGCGCTCACTCGCGCGGCGCGGATTCAGCTCGCTGTGCTGGCCGGCACCTTCGTCCTGCTCAAGGCCATCGCCTACTGGTTCGACCGATACACGTTGTTGTCGAGCAGTCGTAAGGAGC
Source organism: Rhodococcus sp. NPDC080181 (assembly GCF_040702225.1). NCBI lineage: Bacteria > Bacillati > Actinomycetota > Actinomycetes > Mycobacteriales > Nocardiaceae > Rhodococcus > Rhodococcus sp. NPDC080181. The sequence goes on along the minus strand of NZ_JBFBKN010000014.1, from coordinate 43,798 downwards.
CGACGTTCACCGGTGCCAGCTTCACCGACATCAATGCGGTGCTGCCGGCGAAGCTGATTCTGTTGGCCATCGCGGTCATCTGTGCTGTTGCCTTCTTTGCGGCCATCTTCCTTCGTGACCTCAGAATCCCCGCCTTGGCCACAGCCCTGTTGGTGTTGTCGTCGATCCTCATCGGTGCCGTCTGGCCGTTGGTGATGGAACAGTTCTCGGTTCGTCCGAACGCGGCCGACAAGGAGAGCACGTACATCGAGCGCAACATCGCGGCAACGAGGTCTGCGTACGGCTTGACCGATGACGTGGTCTCGTACCGCGACTATTCGGGTGAAGCGTCGTTGAGCCCGAGCGAAGTGGCATCGGAGTCGGCCACGATGTCGAACATCCGGTTGCTCGATCCGAACATCCTCGCGCCGACGTTCACTCAGCAGCGTCAGATCCGTAACTTCTACGGATTCCCCGACACACTGGCCGTCGACCGCTACCCGGACGCGGACGGCAACCTCCGCGACTACGTCGTCGCCGCGCGTGAGATCTCACCGCAGACTCTCGACGCGAACCAGCGTGACTGGATCAACCGCCACACCGTGTTCACTCACGGAAACGGCTTCGTTGCTGCTCCTGCCAACTCCGTCGACGAGGCTGTCGCCGACGAGTCCAGCGGCGGGCGTGGTGGTTATCCCAACTACCAGGTGAACTGGATCGAGAACAACGCCGAGGGAACCGTGCGTAAGGACGGCCCAGGTGACCTCGATCAGCCGCGCATCTACTTCGGCCCGGTCATCGCGAATTCCGACGCCGACTACTCCATCGTCGGCTCGGCCGGCGAACCCCGTGAGTACGACACGGACAGCAAGAGCTACTCCTACACCGGTGCAGCGGGTGTCGACGTCGGCAATTTCTTCAACCGACTCGTGTTCGCGAGCAAGTACGCCGAGCGCAACATCCTGTTCTCGAGTGTGATCGGTGACGAATCGAAGATTCTGTTCAACCGTGATCCCCGAGACCGCGTGCAGAAGGTCGCGCCCTGGCTCACCACCGACGGTTCGACGTACCCAGCGATCGTCGACGGCAAGCTCGTCTGGATCATCGACGGCTACACAACGCTGGACAACTTCCCGTATGCCCAGCGGATGTCGCTCGAGGATGCCACTGCCGACAGCATCGAGTCGACGACGACGCGCGCACTGCCGAGCCGGGAAGTCTCGTACATCCGGAACTCGGTCAAGGCCACCGTCGACGCCTACGACGGCACTGTCAAGCTGTACGAGCAGGACGAGAACGACCCGGTGCTCAAGGCATGGGAAGGCGTGTTCCCCGGAACGGTCATCCCCAAGAGCGAGGTGTCTCCGGAATTGCGGGATCACTTCCGGTACCCGGAGGACCTGTTCAAGGTTCAGCGTGAACTGCTGACGAAATACCACGTCAACGATCCGCGAGAGTTCTTCACCAATAACGCGTTCTGGGAGGTTCCGACCGACCCGACCGCGGAGAACACTGCCGCCAAGCAGCCTCCGTACTACGTCGTCGCGTCCGATATCTCCAACGAGGAGAACCAGGCCTCGTTCCAGCTGACCAGTGCGCTGGTGGGGTATCGCCGAGAAGTGCTGGGCGCGTATGTCAGCGCGGATTCGGATCCGGAGAACTACGGCAAGATCACCGTGCTGAGGCTGCCGACCGATACGTCCACTCAGGGCCCGAATCAGGTACAGAACCAGATGACGACCACGACGGACGTCTCCGAAAGCCTCGGCATCGTGCGCCGGGAGAACACTGTCGAGTTCGGCAATCTTCTGACCCTGCCCGTGGGCAACGGCGGTCTGATCTATGTGGAGCCGGTCTACGCCTCGCGCACCAACGAGGCGTCGGCGTACCCGCAGTTGATCCGGGTGTTGGTCTCGTACGAGGGTCGTGTCGGTTACGCCGCCACGCTGCCCGAGGCCATCGAGCAGGTATTCGGGGCCGGTGCCGGACGGACCGTCACGGCGCCGGGGGAGACCGACGGCAGTACCCAGCCGGGTGCCGTACCCGAGACGACCCCGTCCGAGGGCGGTTCGACGCCGGCGAATCCGGCTCCGTCCACCGGTGGGTCGACCACCAGGGACGCCGCTGTCACCGGGTTGAACGACGCACTCTCCGCCGTGCGCACCGCACAGCAGAGCGGCAACCTGGCGCAGCTCGGCACCGCGCTGGAGAACCTGCAGACAGCTGTCGACGCGTACAACCGGGCCGGTAGCTGATCGGCACTGTTCCACCGGGTTGACTGCAACGACAGAGCCGCCTCACCGAATCGGTGAGGCGGCTCTGTCGTTGTTCGCTACATCGGATGCGCTGGGCATCCACTGCGAGCGGAACGAGGCAGTTCTAGCGAACTGCCGGTGAATCAGCGTCCGATGGGCGCGAGCACTGGAGCGTTCGCAGCAGCGAAGTGCTGGAACTGGGTGCTCAGGCCGTACTGGTCTGCGAGCTTGGATGCTGCATCGAATGCGCCCTGAGCGGCCTGTGTAGCTGCTGCGACCTCGGGTGCGACGGCAGGCGCAGGCGCAGGGGCCGGTGCCGGTGCCGGTGCTGCCTGAGGAGCCGGTGCCGGTGCCGCTTCGGGCTCGGCTGCCGAGGTGCCGGTGGTCAGCTGCTGACCACAAACGGGCCATGCGCCCGGTCCCTGGCTTTGCAGGGTGTTCTCCGCGACGCGGATCTGCTCGGCCTTGGAGGCGTTGGCCGGGGATCCGGTTCCGCCGTTGGCCGTCCAGGTGCTCTGCGAGAACTGCAGGCCGCCGTAGTAGCCGTTTCCGGTGTTGATGCTCCAGTTGCCACCGCTCTCGCACTGTGCGACGCCGTCCCAGTTGTGGGGGGCTGCGTTGGCGGTTCCGGCAGAAACGCCGAGCGGAATGGCGACGGCTGCGCCGGCGATGGCGGCCAATCCGAGTGCGCGCTTACCGAAGTTGTTCTGAGTGGTCATGCGGGGTGAATCCTCTCCGCGCTCGACTGGCGCGACTGGCCTGCGAATCGTTACGCCGGTGGTGATGGCGATGACGACCAGGCACTTCGTATCGTCGCGGCTCTGCCCCCGTACGTATTGGGGACCACACCCGCGGGGCAGAGCGAAAGAAGCGGCGGGGTGGTGCAAGCCCAGCGGTTTAGGGCCGTCCGTGAAGGTAGTCGAGGATTCACTCACCGTCACTGAGCGGATATGGGATGCCGACCGTCCACATAGTGGGATTGGGCCCCCTGTTCGTGCAGCTCGAGCCGCATTGTGGCGGGAATGTTTCACCTTCGTGACCCGACCGTTATGTGACTCGAAACACGCAAGAAAAGAGACCCGGAGCACTATTTCGAGGGGCTGCGAACGTGCTGTTCGGGTCGGCTCGGCCGCGCGTCGAGCCTGATCGGCTGGGACCGAGCACCCCGTGGTCACGTGATTTGCATTCGTCGTACACGCAGGGGTAACTTCGTAGATGCAACGCGGGGTGGAGCAGCTCGGTAGCTCGCTGGGCTCATAACCCAGAGGTCGCAGGTTCAAATCCTGTCCCCGCTACCACTCGAAGAAGCCCGAGACCACACGGTCTCGGGCTTTTTTGTGCTCTGATAGTCACCGTGCAATCACGTTGGACTGCCCGATGCCCGTGCGAAGAGGGCGACCGAGGATGATCCTGCCCGCTGTTCGAGATCCCCGGCTCGTCACCGCCCGGCGCGGGGGACTGCTGTCCGATGACGATCATCGGGCCCTGGCACTCTGGGCTGCTGCCTGTGCCGAACACGTGCTGCCTCTGTTCGAGAGCTCGGTTCCGTCGGACGCCAGACCGCGGGAAGCCATCGACGGGATCGGCGCGTGGGTACGCGGTGAGCTGCCGATGATGGAGACCCGCGCCCTCGGCGGACACGCGATGGGCGCAGCGCGTCCCCTTCGCGGAGCGGCTCGATTCGCCGCCTACGCCGCAGGCCAGGCCGCATGCGTGGCGCACGTGGCCGAACACGAGCTCGGAGCAGCGGCGTACGCCATCAAGGCAGTTCGAGCTGCGGCACCGTCGTCGAGCGCAACCGCCGCGGCGTATGCGGAAAATGAGTGGCAGAGGGAACAGCTGCCGGACAGCGTGCGGGCTCTGGTGTTGGAGGACCAGCACAGGAGAAACAGCATCTGCTGGTACGTGTTCGAGTAGATCTACAGAACCGTGACCGTGAAGGACTGGGTGTCGACGACCAGAGCGCGAAGATCGTGCGGCCTCAGCTGATCTGCGGCAAGCAGTGACGTATCGGGACGAAACCGGATCGTGGTACCGGTCCGATCCGTAGGGGCAGTCGACACCAATTCGGTGGCGGGCAACCCGTGCTGGTATCGACGGGTCCACGAGCCCTCACTGCGACGGTTGGTGTGCTCGAGCACGTCCGACAGCGCTGCAACAGTCGACATTCCGCGGCGGGCATGTCCGTCCGCCAACAGCACTGGCTCCAGCCGGTCGAAGAATCGAACATCTGCAGTGCTCACAACGGGCTTGCGAATTGCGAGTCCGCGGTCGAACCGTGTGTCGGTACCTCGTCCGAGGTCCGTTACATCGATCGTGCCGTCCGAGTCGAACGTGATGGTCGCGTGACCGCCTCCCTGATCCTCGGCTTCGTCCACCGCATACGCGAGGACTTCGAGAACCAGGTGCAGCACTCCACCCGGCGCGTACTCACCGGGGCGGCTTCTGATGTGCGAGAGGTGATCTCGATCGACGTCCATCGACCAGTCGTGCGTCGTGGTGGACCAAGTGCTTCGGCCGGACACGGAGGGGTCGGGCACCGACGTCAGTCCGAGACCTGCTCCCGTGCATCGTCGCTGGTGACGATGTCATCGTCGTCGGTGGTCGCAGCATCCTCCGGCTCGTCTGCGGTGAGGTCGACGGTGTCCGCGCCCTCGAGAGCCGTCAGTTCCTGTTCTGCCTCTGCGATGAGGCCCTTTGCATTCTCTTCGACCTTCTTGATCCACTCGGCCATGACTGTCACCCTTCGCTCGATCGTCTACCACCGGTCTACCAGACTCGAGCCCTCTAGGATCATCGGTGTGCGAATGAAGACCCCACGACTGGTTCTCGACGAGCCTGCAGATGCGGATCTCGACGCGTTGTACGAGATCTGCAGTGATCCGCAGTCGTGGACACACTTTCCGAGCTTGCGGCACAACGACATCGGTACGACCCAACGTATGGTGCAGAACTGGACTGCGCAGTGGCGTCGAGATGGATTGAGCACATGGATCGTTCGTGAGCACGGCAGCGACATGATCGGCGGCTACGGCGGGTGTTCCATCCGACAGAATGCCTTCTGGAATCTCGGCTACCGTCTCCATCCTGACGCGCAGGGCAAGGGGTACGCCGCAGAAATGTGTCGAACCGCAGTCGAGTGCGCGTACCGAACTCGGCCCGAAATGCCGGTCGTGGCATATCTTCTCGAACACAACCTCTCATCCGCTCGCGTGGCAGAGCGCGCCGGCCTGAAGCTGGTATCCCGTGGACCCGATATCGGCAACCCCGATCCCGAGGCCATCCGATTGGTGTACGCAGACCGACCGCTGACGGCCGATCAGGTGGATGCTGTGCTGTCCGCCTGATCCCGTGCGTCGGCAACCTCGGCCAGTCGTCTTCCCAGCAAACGCTTCTCGGGTGCCGTTCGCGCGAGATCCAGTGCTTTCCGGTAGTGCACGGCGGCCTCGTCCATCCGGCCCAGTCGGTGCAGCAGATCGGCCTTCGCCATCGCGAACGGGTGGTACCGGCGCAGGACCGGCTCAGCGGCGATGGCGTCCAACAACTCGAGCCCGGCCTCGGGCCCTTCGGTCATTGCGACGCCGACGGCCCGGTTGAGCGCGACGACCGGTGATGGTGTGAGTGCCATCAACACGTCGTACAGGGCCACGATCTGAGGCCAGTCCGTGCCCGCGGCGTCAGCAGCCTCGTCGTGTAATGCCGCGATGGCGGCCTGAACGGAGTACGGGCCGGCCGGCCCGCGGGTCAGGGCCTCGCTCACGAGTTCCGATCCCTCGGCCATGAACGCGGCATTCCATACGCGCCGGTCCTGATCGGCCAACAGCACGATCTCGCCGTGTTCGTCGATCCGGGCGCGGCGTCTGGCGTCGGTCAGCAACATCAGCGCCAGCAAGCCCGTCACCTCGGACGTGCCCGGCAGAGCCGCGTGCAGAACTCTGCCCATACCGATCGCTTCGTCTGAGAGATCGACGCGTCCGACTCCATCGCCGGATGTCGCCGAGTACCCCTCGGTGAAGATGGAGTAGACGACCTCGAGCACCATCGGCACTCTTTCCGCGAGCTCGTCCGGTCCTGGAACGCGAAACGGAATGCGAGCTGTGCGAATCTTGTTCTTGGCCCGCACTATTCGCTGTGCCGCCGTGGCAGGAGGGATGAGCAGTGCGCGCGCCACCTCTGCTGTGGACAGACCCGCGAGACACCTCAGCGTCAGGGCGAGTCGGTCCTGGGCAGCAAGAGCCGGGTGGGAGCACGTGAAGAACAGCTGGAGGCGATCGTCGGGCACACGATCGTCGAGCGCATTCGAGCCGGACGGGTTGTCGCGGTCCGAGTTGATCTGTAGTGCGGCCATTTTCGCAGCCAGTGTCTCATCGCGTCGGAGGCGGTCGACTGCCTTGCGCCGGGCTGTGGTGAGCAACCAGGCCCCTGGCTTGGCCGGTATGCCATCGATCGGCCAATGCTTCAGAGCCGCCTCGATGGCATCCGACGTCACCTCCTCCGCGAGGTCGAGGTCACGGTAGCGCTGCACCAACGACGCGAGCAGCATCGAGCGCTCGGCACGGAAGACCGATGCGATCGTTCGACTGACGTCGACCTTGCTCACCGAACGATCCCGCGCGTCAGAATTCTGCGAGCGGGCGCACGACGACGGTGCCGCCGTCCTTGGAGCCGGGGCAGCGGGCCGCCCACTCGAGCGCGGCATCGAGGTCGGGAACGTCGATGACGTCGTAACCCCCGAGTACCTCGTGCGACTCGGCATACGGGCCGTCCGTAACGGTCCGTTCGCCCGTGCTCGGATCGACGCGTACCGCGGTAGCAGTGGTCAAGTCGGCCAGCGCGTGCCCGGCAACGTAGACCCCGGCCTCCTTCAGTTCCTTCTCGTACGTCATCCAGTCCTCCACACTGCTGCAGCCGGGTGCAGCACCGGGGGAGGTGTCGGCGTTGATCAACAGGATGTACTTCATGGTGCGCTCCCTGGTTCGGTACCTCGGTGTCGCGGCGCGATTCGCCGTACACGAAGACGACGATCGAGACATCACGATATCGACACGGACCCTCGACATTTCTTCCAAGCGCACGAAAGCGGCACCGGACGCACAGTCCGGTGCCGCTTGTCGATCACGTGCCGACTCGATGACGAGCCACTGCTTACTTCAGCTCGGCCGAGGACTTTCCGAGTACGCGACGGGCAACGATCAGCTGCTGGATCTGCTGCGTGCCCTCGAAGATGTCGAGAATCTTGGAGTCACGGCTCCACTTCTCGAGCAGCGGGCGCTCGGAGTAGCCGTAGGTACCGGCCAACTCGACTGCTTTGAGGGTGATGTCGACTGCGGAGCGTCCGGCCTTCGCCTTCGACATCGACGCCTGCAGCGAGTTGGGCTCCTTGTTGTCTGCCATCCATGCCGCGCGCAGTGCGAGCAGGTGCGCGGCTTCCCAGTCTGCTTCGAGTCGCAGGAATTCTGCGGCCGCCGCGTGCTGGTTGTAGGCGGGAGTCTCGTACGAGATGTCGACTCCGGCATCGACCAGGATGGACCGCAACTCCTCGAGTGCGGCACGGGCGACGCCGATCGCCATTCCAGCAACCAGAGGGCGAGTGTTGTCGAACGTCTGCATGACGCCCGCGAAGCCCTTTTCGACGTTGACCTCGGCGGTGCCGAGCAGGTTGTCCTTCGGGATGCGGCAATCCTCGAGCAGCAGGGCTGCGGTGTCGGACGCCTTGATGCCCAGCTTGTGCTCGAGGCGGGCAACCGACAGGCCCGGAGCGTCACGCGGGACGACGAACGACTTGATGGCCGCGCGGCCGAGAGACTTGTCGACCGTTGCCCACACCACGATGTGGGTGGAACGCTCACCGGCGGTGACGTAGATCTTCTCGCCGTTGAGCACCCACTCGTCGCCGTCGAGGACAGCGGTGGTGGTGACTGCCGCGGAGTCCGAGCCGAAGCTGGGCTCGGTGATGGCCATCGAGGCCCACACCTTGCCGAAGCGCTCGAGCTGCTCGTCGGTGGAGACCGCGGCGATAGCGGAGTTGCCGAGTCCCTGGTACGGGATCGACAGTGTGAGGCCGACGTCGCCCCAGCAGGTCTCGATGACGTTCACCAGAGCGGACATGTTGCCGCCGTTGGAGTTCGCGGTCTTGCTGGGCTTGGCCGACTCGCTGTCCTTCTCACGGCCACCGGCCGCTCCGCCGATTTCGCCACCGGCGTCGGACATGCCCTCGACCATGGACGCCATGGTGTCGAGTTCCACCGGGTACTCGTGCTCGGCGAGGTCGTACTTGCGGGAGATGGGGCGGAAGATCTCGGCAGCGACCTGGTGAGCCTGATTCGCCTGCGCCCGAAGCTTCTTGGGAAGTTCAAGATTGATCATCGTGTGTGTCCTTGGGTGAGTGCCATGGAATTCGGGGCGGCGAGCTAGATGAGAACGATGCCTTCGGCGACGCCGACGGACCGTAGATCGCGGTACCAGCGCTCGACCGGATGTTCCTTGGTGAAGCCGTGTCCACCGAGCAACTGCACACCGTCGGAGCCGATCTGCATGCCCTTCTCGGACGCCAGGCGGCGTGCGAGGGCCGATTCACGAGTGAACGACAGTCCCTGCTCGGCGCGAGACGCGCCACGCAGCGTGACCAACCGCATGCCGTCGAGCTCGATGGCGATGTTGGCGACCATGAAGGCCACGGCCTGGCGGTTACTGATCGGCTCGCCGAACGCAACGCGCTCGTTGACGTACGGAACGACGTAGTCGAGTACGGCCTGGCTCGTACCGACGGCCAAGGAGGCCCAGCCCAGACGGGCCAAACCGATGGCGGCGCTGTACTCGGCGGCGCGCTGGTCGGCGTCACCATCACCGAGCAGAGCCGACTCGGGCACTGCCACGTCGGTGAGGATCAGGCGACCCAGTCCCGCGGCGCGCAGACCCATGCTCGGATCCGCTTCGACGACGAGGCCCTTGGAATCGGACTCGACGATGAAGAAAGTCGGGCGACCTTCGAGTTCAGCGGCGATGACGAACAGCTCGGAGCTGCCGGCCGCAGGCACGAGGCTCTTGACTCCGTTGAGCTTGTACCCGCTGGGGGAGCGAACGGCCTTGGTCTGCAACGCGTACGGATCGAACAGTGCGCGGGGCTCGTTGACGACCACTGCTGCGTTCGGCACCTTCTCGCCGACGAATGCCGGGAGGTACGTCTTCTGCTGCGCGTCCGTTCCCCACTGAGTGAGGGCGACAGCGACACCGCTGGGCGCGAGGATCGGCAGGGCCAGGCCCATATCGCCGTGGGCGAGAGCCTCGGCGACGAGGGAATTGGTGACCGCACCGCGCTCGCTGGCGGCACCGTCGAGTTCCTCGGGAACGTTGATGAGCGTGATGCCGAGTTCGGCCGAGCGACGAACCAGGTCCTCGGGGGAGGAGGCGTTGTGATCTGCCTCGAAGGCGGCCGGCCGGAGAATTTCCTCGGCGAACTCCTTGACCGTTTCGACGATCATGCGCTGCTCGTCGTCGGGCGTCAGGTCGAAGTAGCTCAGGTTCTTCGCGGCACCGTCGTCGAGACGCTTGGGCTTGCCGCCTCCGGTGACCTTGGCGAACGTACGGTTGGCGGCACCGAGAGTCTTGAAACCGGTTTTGGTGCTCTCGTACGTGACGCGGTCGATCGTCTGTCGGAGGTTGTACTTCTCCGCCAGTTCGGACCCGGTGATGGCCGTCAGAACGCGCATGGCGGTTCCGATCGCATCTCTCTTGAACGGGTTGAGGCCAACCGCAGAAGTATCGCGGGGCACCTTAGGGGCCTTCGCGTCGACCACACTGTCTTGCTTGCTCATGATTACCAGTTCCTCGGCGTCGGGCACGGACTTCACAGATCTTACTCCCGAGTAAGTTAGCTGTCTACTGTCGAGTAAGTACTGGTGGCGCACGACACCGTGGCGGGTCTTTCGTATCCTGCGTCGTACCGATGTGACAGGCTGTTTCCCGTGCATCCGATAGCTCAGATCTTCGCCGCCCTCGCCGCGGTACTCCATGTCGTCATCTTCGTCATGGAAAGCGTGCTCTGGTCCAAGCCGGCCGTGTGGGCGAAGTTCGGTGTCGCCAGTCAGAGCGACGCCGACATCACCAAGCCGATGGCCTTCAATCAGGGCTTCTACAACCTGTTTCTCGGCATCGGCATCGTGGTCGGCCTCATCGTCGGCGGCTCGGCCGGCGACGCGATCGTCTACTTCGCGTGCGCCAGCATCGTCGGCGCGGCTCTGGTGCTCGCCACCGGCGGAGCGAAGTACTTCCGGCCCGCGTTCGTGCAGGGAATCACCCCGCTCCTGGCCCTGGTCCTGGCCGCAGTCCTCTGACGCCTCGCTGTTCTCACCGTCCGTCTCCGGTGAGTGCCGACCGATTCACGCAGCGGGGGAGAGGCGGCCGAGGATGTCCTGGTGCAGCAGCCCGTTCGTGGCTACCGCGCTCCCGCCGTGCGGCCCGACGCGTCCGTCGAGCGAGGTGAACGTCCCGCCCGCCTCGCGCACCAGAACATCGAGTGCCGCCAGATCCCACAGGGAGACCTCCGGCTCGGCGGCGATGTCGAGGGCTCCTTCGGCGAGCAGGCAGTACGAGAAGAAGTCGCCGTAGGCGCGAACTCGCCACACGTCATCGGTCAGTCCGACGAAGCGGTCTCTCGTTCCGAGGTCGGCCCAGCCGGACAGGCTGGAGAAGCTCAGACTCGACGCGGAAAGTGAGTCGACTTTCGACACGTGGATTCGACGGGCGGTTTCGTCGCCGACGCTCGTCCACGATCCCAGCTGGTCGGCGGCCCACCATCGGCGATGCAACGCCGGGGCGCTGACCACTCCGACGGTGGGAACGCCGTCCTCGAGCAGCGCGATCAGCGTGGCCCACACGGGTACGCCGCGCACGAAATTCTTGGTGCCGTCGATCGGATCGACGACCCATTGGCGGCCGCTGAACGTAGCCGTGCCACCGAACTCCTCGCCGAGCAGAGCATCGTCGGGACGCTCCGATCCGAGCTGCGCCCGAATCATCGTTTCCACGGCCAGGTCTGCGTCGCTGACCGGTGTGAGATCCGGCTTCGAGTCCACCGTCAGGTCCATGGCGAGGAATCGTCCACGAGTGATGATGTCGGCTTCGTCGGCGAGCCGGAGGGCGAGATGCAGATCGGCAGAGTAGTCGGTCACCGCAGAAGACTATCGCCGCGCACGGGCCTGCTCGTACGCGGCAATATGGGTGGCCGGGCCTATCCGGTGACTTCGTTCAACTTTCCGGTGGCAACATCGAAGACGAACCCGCGAAGCGACTCGTGTTTCGTGACGAACGGGCTGAGCTCGATGCGCGCCAAGGACTGCCGAACGTCGCGGTTCAGATCGGGGAACGATTCGGCAGCCCAGTTGGGCTTCAGACCCGTTTCTTCCTGGAGGTCGTTCTTGAACTCGTCGTCGGTGAACGTGAGCATGCCGCAATCGGTGTGGTGGATCAGGATGATCTCCTTGGTGCCGAGCAGCCGCTGGCTGATGGCCAGTGAACGAATCTCGTCGTCGGTGATCACCCCACCCGCATTGCGGATCACGTGTGCTTCCCCGTCGGCCAGGCCGAGAATCCGGTAGACGTCGAGCCGGGCGTCCATGCACGCGACCACCGCGACGTGCTTCGACGGCGGCAGCGGTAGAGGGCCGTCGAACTGGGCGGCGTATGCCTTGTTGTTCTCGAGGTACTGGTCGGTGACGGTCATACGAGACTCCTGTGTCCATCGAATGTCGCTGGCACCGTGCGGCGGCAGTGATGTCGACGTGCGCATATGTCGACGCGTCGAAAGCTAACAGCGGACGAGGTGCCCGAACAGGGTTCGAATCAGCACGGTTCGAACCCCTGGATGAGCATGCGTCTTCGGGGGCGGTCGGTGACGGGTTCGTGTGCCGGTAACCTTGACTCTCGTGCATCCCGACGTTTCTGCAGACCTCGCCGAGCTCGACACCACTCTGTCCACAGTCGAGTCCGTTCTCGACGTCGAGGAGCTGCGGCGACGCATCGACGAGCTGGAACATCAGGCCGCCTCACCCGACCTGTGGAACGACCAGGAACACGCTCAGCAGGTGACCAGTCAGCTCTCCCATGCGCAGGCCGAACTGCGCCGCGTCGAAGAGCTCCGGCAGCGCCTCGAGGACATGCCGGTTCTGTACGAGTTGGCCGAGGGAGAAGAAGGCGAGGCCGCCGCATCCGCCACCGCCGATGCCGATGCCGAACGCGCCTCGCTCCGAGAAGACATCGCTGCCATGGAAGTTCGAACGCTGCTCTCCGGCGAGTACGACGCCCGCGACGCCCTCGTGAACATTCGGTCCGGTGCCGGCGGAATCGACGCCGCCGACTGGGCGGAGATGCTCATGCGCATGTACATCCGCTGGGCCGAGAAGCACGGGTACGGCGTCGAGGTCTACGACACGTCCTACGCCGAAGAAGCCGGGATCAAGAGTGCGACCTTCGCGGTCAAGGCTCCGTACACCTACGGCACGCTCTCGGTGGAGCAGGGCACACACCGGCTCGTCCGGATCAGCCCGTTCGACAACCAGGGTCGTCGTCAGACGTCGTTCGCCGAGGTCGAGGTGCTTCCGGTCGTCGAGACCACCGACCACATCGAGATCCCCGAGAACGACATCCGGGTCGATGTCTACCGCTCGTCCGGGCCCGGTGGACAGTCGGTCAACACCACCGACTCCGCTGTTCGATTGACGCACATTCCGACCGGAATCGTCGTGACCTGCCAGAACGAGAAGTCGCAGCTACAGAACAAGGTATCCGCCATGCGCGTGCTGCAGGCCAAGCTTCTCGAGGTCAAGCGCAAGGAAGAGCGGGCCGAGATGGACGCGCTCAAGGGTGACGGCGGCAGCTCCTGGGGCAATCAGATGCGCTCGTACGTGCTGCACCCGTACCAGATGGTCAAAGATTTGCGTACCGAGTACGAGGTCAACAATCCGTCTACTGTTCTCGATGGAGACATCGACGGCTTCCTGGAATCGGGAATTCGATGGCGAATGCGAGGGGAGCAGTAACCGATGACGTCCTGGCTCGACCCGACGCTCGACTTCAAGCTCAACGCACTCGGAATCGTGCTGTACATCCTCGGTGGACTGCTGGCGGCGCGGTTCGTCACGTGGACCGGCTCCCGGATCACCGCTCGTATCGATCAGAACTACCAGCACAGCGACGCGCTCGTCCGGTCGGAGGCCGCCAAACACCGTCATGCGTTGGCTCAGGTCATCACCTGGGTGCTGGTCACGCTCATCTACATCCTGGTCACCATCGAGGTGCTGCGTCGTTTCGGCTTCGGGGTCGGTGGGCTCGTGGCACCCGCCACGGTCATCGGAGCGGCACTCGGCTTCGGCGCGCAGCGTGTGGTGCAGGACATTTTGGCCGGATTCTTCATCATCACCGAGCGTCAGTACGGCTTCGGAGATGTCGTTCAGATCGCCGTCAACGGATCGGCAGAGGACGCCGAGGGCACCGTCGAGGACGTCACGCTGCGGGTGACCCGGGTGCGTAGCGTCGACGGAGAGGTCATCACCATCCCGAACGGGCAGATCGTCAAGGCGATCAACCTGTCGAAGGATTGGGCGCGCGCCGTCGTCGACGTGCCGGTGCCCAGTACCGCCGATCTGACGCAGGTGAACGCTCTGCTCCGTGCGGTCGGCCGGGACGCATTCGCCGATACGCGGTTACGTCCGCTACTGCTCGACGAACCGACCGTGATGGGCGTGGAGAGCATCGAGGTGGGGCAGGTGAACGTGCGCCTGGTCGCGCGGACGCTGCCGGGCAAGCAATTCCAGGTGGGACGAGAGCTTCGGGTGAGAGTGGCCGCCGCGCTGCAGCCCGAGGGCATCAACGTTGCCCCCGACGTCAGTACGGCCGGAGTTGCACCGGAATCATCGGGACGAGATCGGACGGAAGACCAGTGAGTACACCCGATACCGGAACCGAACGCTCGCAACGAAATTGGCGGCAGTGGCGCATTCCGGCCAAGATTTACGGTCGTGTCAGAACGTCCACCGTCGCGTTCGGCATCTGCTTCGTGCTCACCGGCCTGCTGTACGGGCAAGTCAGCGAAGATATTGCGAAACGAGACAGTGAACGTGTCCAGGGTCCGGTTGCGGTGAGCCCGGACGAGCTCATCGAGCCGAGCGAGTCGCAGACGTACGTACCGACCCCGTCACGTCTGTCGACCACCAGCTCACCCAGCGCGACCACCGAACCGGAGCCCTCGACGAGCGCCGACGACACCGGGACCCAGTCGACCACGACCACCGCCCCGCCGACCACGACGACTGCCCCGTTCGGTGTGCCCCTCCCGCCGGCAATTCAGTCGCTCATCCCGTCCCGGCCTGCACCGACGTCGTCGCGCTGAGGCACTCTTTACTGCCTCTCGGGACTCGCCGCGGTGCCCGCTCGCTTCCGGCGGTTACCGGCGGGTAAGGACTACACTGGCGACCCGTGATCAGCACCTCGAATGTGTCCAAGTCCTACAAGACCTCGACCAGGCCCGCTCTGGACAAGGTGACGGTCTCCATCGACAAAGGCGAGTTCGTGTTTCTGATCGGGCCCTCGGGTTCGGGCAAGTCGACATTCATGCGCTTGCTGCTCAAGGAGGAGACGCCGACGTCCGGCGATATCCACGTAGCGGACTTTCACGTCAACCGGCTCGCTGCTCGTCGCGTCCCGCGGCTACGGCAGAGCATGGGGTGCGTGTTCCAGGACTTCCGACTGCTGCAGCAGAAGACCGTGGTGGAAAACGTCGCGTTCGCGCTCGAGGTGATCGGCAAGCCTCGATCGATGATCAAGCGCACTGTTCCCGAGGTGCTGGATCTGGTGGGACTCGGCGGCAAATCCGACCGTCTGCCCAACGAGTTGTCCGGTGGCGAGCAGCAGCGTGTGGCGATCGCCCGGGCGTTCGTCAATCGCCCGCTGGTGTTGCTCGCGGACGAGCCGACCGGAAACCTGGATCCGGACACCAGCCAGGACATCATGCTGCTGCTCGAGCGCATCAATCGCACCGGAACCACCGTGCTGATGGCGACCCACGACAACCACATCGTCGATTCGATGCGTCGACGCGTCGTGGAACTGGACAACGGACGAGTCGTTCGTGACGAGGCCCGAGGGGTCTACGGCGTCGGCCGCTGACGCCGACGACCGAACTCGACCGCTCAGACTTCTCGACCGAACGAATCGAAGGGCTCGGATTCCGCGATGCGCGCAAGTTTCATCTTCAGTGAGGTCTTCACCGGCCTTCGCCGCAACATCACCATGACGATCGCCATGATCTTGACGACTGCAATCTCGCTCGGCCTGTTCGGCGGCGGGTTGCTCGTGGTGCAGATGGCGGGAAAGACCCAGCAGATCTTCCTCGATCGGGTGGAGGTGCAGATTTTCCTCACCGATGACATCTCTGCCACCGACGCAGATTGTGCCCAGGACACGTGCGCTACGTTGCGCTCGGATCTCGAGAACACCCCCTCCGTGGTCTCGGTGCAGTACCTCAACCGTGAGGACGCGGTGAAGGACGCGACCGAGCGAGTGTTCAAGGACCAACCCGAACTGGCCGAGTTGGTCAGTGCCGACAGCTTTCCGGCCTCGTTCAAGGTGCGTCTGAGCGATCCGGAACGATTCGGAGTAATCAACGACAACTTCGAGAACCGTCCGGGTGTGCAGAGCGTGCTCAACCAGCGAGACCTGGTGGAGCGGTTGTTCAGCGTCCTCAACGGAGTGCGCAACGCAGCGTTCGCGATTGCCACAGTGCAGGCGATCGCTGCGATCCTCCTGATCGCCAACATGGTTCAGATCGCCGCGTTCACCAGACGAACCGAGGTCGGCATCATGCGGCTCGTCGGTGCCACCCGGTGGTACACCCAGCTGCCGTTCCTCCTCGAAGCCGTGGTCGCAGCTCTGGTCGGTTCGGCGCTGGCGATCGCCGGGCTGTTCACCGCGAAGAACATGTTCATCGACGACGTCCTCTCCGACGTCTATCAAGCCAACATTCTGGCTCGGATATCGAACAGTGACGTGCTGTTGGTCTCGCCGTTCCTCGCACTCGTCGGAGTGGGAATGGCAGCGGTCACCGCCTACATCACATTGCGCCTCTACGTGCGCGAATAAATTCGGTTGCCGATCGGTTCTATGCTGGAGCGGTTGCCGATGAGGCGGCGTCATGCATCGAACGCTCGAGAAAGGGCCCTGCAGTGAGAGAGAAGGGCCGCAAGGCCATTGCGACCAATCGCAAGGCACGGCACAACTACTCCATACTCGACGTCGTCGAGGCCGGAGTCGCGCTCGTCGGCACCGAGGTCAAGAGCCTGCGCGACGGCAAGGCCTCCCTGGTCGACGCGTTCGCGACCGTCGATGACGGCGAGATCTGGCTGCGCGGGCTGCACATCGCGGAATACACACTCGGAAGCTGGACCAACCACGCACCGCGTCGAAACCGCAAACTTCTCCTGCACCGTCGCGAGATCGACCGCCTGGCCGGCAAGGTCAAAGAGGGAAACCTGACGTTGGTGCCGCTGTCGATGTACTTCTCGGACGGCAAGGTCAAGGTCGAACTGGCTTTGGCCAAGGGCAAGCAGGACTACGACAAGAGGCAGTCGTTGGCCAAGCGCACCGCCGAACGCGAAGTCACTCGTGAGCTCGGGCGTCGAGTGAAGGGCATGCGCTGACCGCTGTCCTGCTCGCTCTGGTAGCTGCCGTGGGCTACGGGGTGAGCGATTTCGTCGGCGGTGTCGCGTCCCGTCGAGTCGCAGCCCTGCGGGTGGTCATCGTGTCCTACCCGCTGTCGCTCGTCATCGTGTTGCTCGTCGCTCCTTTCGTCGGCGGGACCATCGAACTCCCCGCAATGCTGTGGGGCCTGGCGTCGGGTGTAGCGGGCGGCGTCGCCGTGTGGTGGTTCTATCTCGCGCTCGCGGCCGGGCCGATGGCTGTGGTGTCCCCGGTGACGGCTGTGTTGGTCGCCGGGATCCCAGTTCTCGTCGGGTTGTCGATGGGGGAGCGCCCAGGAGTCATCGCGTTCGTCGGCATCGCGGTGGCGCTGGTGGCTGTCGTGCTGGTCAGCAAGGAGTCACCGGACGAGGTGACCGGCGAGGTCGCGGGCGGCCGGGAGATGAAGTTCACCCGCACCGTGGCTTGGTTGACGATCGGGTCGGGTGTCACGTTCGCCTTCGCCTTCATCTTCCTGCATCAGATCGGCGACGGCAGTGGGCTGTGGCCCCTCGCGGCCTCCCGCGCATCGGCCACCGCGGTGGTCTGGGCCGTCGCGTTGGCGTCGGGGCATTTCGCACCGCCACACGGCAGCGTGCTCAAACTCGCGGCGTTCGTCAGCGTGCTCGACGTGGTCGCCAACGCCGCGATGATCTACGCGTACGAGGGCGGTCTGCTGTCGTTGGTGAGCGTCATCGCCTCGCTCTATCCGGCAGCGACGGTGCTGCTGGCGATGGTGATGCTCGGGGAACGAGTCGGCACACTGCAGAAAGTAGGAATGGCGTTGGCACTCGGGGCCATCGCCATGATCGCGCTCGCGGGTTGAACTTGCCCGCGCACGGGTAATGAACCCGTTTATGACTGCTTCCGGTTCTACCTCCGATGGCCCCACATCCGAGAACGCGTCGTCTCGGCCGCGTGTGCTGGTCACCGGTGCCACGGGATATCTGGGCGGTCGTCTGGCACCGCGCCTGCTCGACGAGGGCTACCGAGTTCGCGTGTTGGCTCGGACCCCGAGCAAGCTCGACAACGTTCCGTGGGCGGCGGACGTCGAGATCGTCCAGGGTGACCTCAGTGATCGGGAGTCACTGAAGGAGGCGCTCAGCGGCGTCGACGTCATGTACTACCTGGTGCACTCGATGGGCACCGCGGGCCATTCCGATTTTGCCGAGACCGAACGCGACAGCGCCGAGAACGTGGCCACGGTCGCTGCGGATTGCGGCGTCGGGCGCATCGTCTACCTCGGGGGCCTGCACCCGCCGACAGGAGAGCTGTCCCCACACCTGAAGTCACGCGCCGAAGTCGGTCGCATTCTGATCGAGTCGGGAGTCCCGACGATCGTGCTGCAGGCGGGCGTCGTCATCGGGTCCGGTTCGGCCTCGTTCGAGATGATTCGCCACCTGACCAATCGGTTGCCGGTGATGACCACCCCGCGGTGGGTACACAACCGTATTCAGCCGATTGCCGTACGCGACGTGCTGCATTACCTCATCGGGGCCGCGAGCGCTCCGGTCACCGAGTCCCGCACGTACGACATCGGCGGGCCGGACGTCATGCAGTACGGCGAGATGATGAACATCTACGCCGACGTGGCCGGTCTGCGCCAGCGTCGCATCATCGTGCTGCCGGTGTTGACGCCTCGCCTGGCCGGTCACTGGATCGGGTTGGTGACGCCGATTCCGCGCGGATTGGCGATGCCGCTCATCGAATCGTTGCAGTACGACGCCGTCGGTCACGAAATGGATATCGACGCCGTCGTTCCACGTCCGGCCGAAGGCTTGACGGGCTACCGAGATTCGGTGCGGCTGGCTCTACGCAAGATCGACGACGGCGAAGTCGAGACACGGTGGACCGACGCCACCGGAACTGCGGCCCCGTCGGATCCGCTTCCCTCCGACCCGGATTGGGCTGGAGAGGTCGTCTACACCGATACCCGGGTGGCCCGAAGCGGCGCGCGTTCGAGCACCATTCGGCCCGCGCTCGAACGGTTGGCCGACGCCGAGGTGCTCGCCGGTTGGCACCGTGACGCCACGGGGCCGGATGCGTCCGCCTCGGGAACCGAACACACCACCCGGCTGAAGTCGTCGCGACGGCTGCCGGGAGAGGCGTGGTTGGATCTCACGGTCGGTGGCACCGCCAAGCAGCCGACGATCGAACAGCGACTCGTGTTCTTTCCTCGCGGATTGGCCGGGCGAGCCGTGTGGTACGCGTCGTTGCCCGTACGCAGGGCCGTTGCTCGTCGAATGCTGCGGACAGTAGTGGAACGAGTCGAGTCCGACGCCGGTGCAGCCGCGGCGCAGGGACCTGCCGGCCGTTAACGGGATGAATATGGCCGATCGACGCGTTACACTGAACAGCCCGGACACGGTGTCCGGGAACATACGGGGCTGAACGGTTTCGACTTTGTATGTTGAGTCAGGGGAAGCGTGTCGGTGCAGGCGAGAGACCACCGTAAGCGTCATCGCAACCTTATAAGCGCCGATTCCAATCAGCGCGACTACGCACTCGCTGCCTAAGTAGCGACTGCGTGTCTGTCAGTCCGGGCTTGCCCTCGGCCCGGGTACTGGCATCAGCTAGAGGGCTCACCGATTCATCCGGCCGCGGGATGATGAGGAACATCAAACAGTGGCTGGGATCGTCATCCTGACTTGTTCGCGAGATCGGGAGATCCAAGTAGAGGCATAGCGGACTGCACACGGAGAAGCCCTGGCAATGCAGCAGAGGACCCGGGTTCGATTCCCGGCAGCTCCACTGTGAAGGCCGGGCCGAGAGACTTTCTCTCGGCCCGGTCTTTTTTTGTGTCGGACACCTCACAAACACTGCTGTCGACCCGGTCCCACCCGCAGGGGGCTCGGTGCCGAATAGAGAGCATGAGCAACCAGCGGACCCCAGTTCTCTACACGGGGAAGCGGCTGTCGTCGCCGTCGATGGTGGTATTGGTTCTGAGCGGTGGCAAGGACGTGAGTCGCGCGCGCAGCAGGCCGTGGCACCTGGCGGGGTTGAGAATGTGGCCCCTCACCTGGGCGCTTCGGCGGGCCGGACGTAGCCGCGACATCTCGGTCCAACAACTGCGATATCGATTCCGCGGCTGGAACGCCCCCGAACGGACGCCGGTAGAGGACGCGCGGTGGGCGCTGCGCCGCATTCGTGACCGCAATCCCGAAGTTCCTGTGGTCGTGGTGGGGCACTCGATGGGCGGGCGCACAGCTGCTGCGCTGATCGACGACCCGTCGATCGCGGGTGTCGTTGCGCTTGCTCCGTGGTGGCCGCAGGGTACGGAGGCCGACGGATTCGACGAGAAGCGCACGCTGCTCGTGGTGCACGGAACTGCCGACCGGTGGACCGACCCGCGAACCTCCCGTCGTGCGACCGAACGCGCGATGGCGAACGGTGCCGACGCCGAATATCTCTCGGTGCCTGGAGGCCATTTCATGCTGCGTGATCCGCGCGTGTGGTCGCGCGTCACTCGTGACTTCGTTCTCCGTATCGCCGACGAGTCAAGGGCGCGAGCCGATTCGAGCGAATCCGGTGCGTCGACGGGCTGCAGGGGAGAATCGTCGTGACCCGCCGTGTCGCCGTCGTGGGTAGCGGGGTGGCCGGCCTCACGGCGGCATACGCGCTGTCCAAGAACTCGTCGGTGACGTTGTACGAGGCCGACTCTCGGCTCGGCGGCCATGCGGACACCCACTTCGTGGACGGCCCCGGTGGTCCGGTGGGCGTCGACACCGGGTTCATCGTGCACAACGACCGCACGTATCCGACGCTGCTCCGTCTGTTCGACCAGCTCGACGTGCCGACGCAGGATTCGGACATGAGCATGTCCGTTCGGTGCGACGGTTGCGGGCTCGAATACTCGGGCGGACAGGGAATGCGGGGCATTCTCGCGCAGCGGACCGCGGTCCTCCGGCCTCGCTTCGTCTCGATGCTGCTCGACGTCAAGCGTTTTCATCGTCTGGCGACCGAGCTACTCGAGCGCGAGGACGCCGCGGACACCGAGACGACGCTCGCTCAATTCTTGGAGCAGCACTCGTTCTCCGCATACTTCGAATCCCACTTCATGACACCGTTGGTGTCCGCGGTGTGGTCGTGCGATCCGGACACTGCTCTCGCCTACCCGGCTCGCTACCTGTTCACTTTTCTCCGCCACCACGGAATGCTCACCGTCACAGGATCTCCCACCTGGCGTACCGTCACCGGCGGGTCGATCGAATACGTTCGTCGGGTTGCGGAGCACATCGACGAGGTGTTGCTCGACAATCCGGTACATGCTGTCTACCGGTCCGGGGATTCGGTGCAGATCCGGGACGGCCACGACGACCTGCGCACGTTCGACGCCGCCGTGATCGCAGTCCATCCCGGTGCAGCGCTGAAGATGCTCGCGGAGCCGACTGCGCTCGAACACAGCGTTCTCGGAGCTATGCCGTATTCGGTCAATCACACTGCACTGCACACCGACTCGTCGGTGCTGCCACGAAACATCAGAGCGAGAGCGTCGTGGAACTACCACCTCCCGTCCTGTAGCGCCAAACCCGATCGAGTTCTGGTCAGCTACGACCTGACGAGGTTGCAGCGATTGGGTGACAGCGATCGAAGGATGCTGGTCACCCTCGGGGGAGCAGATCGCATCGACCCGAACACGGTGCTCGACGAGATGACCTACGAGCACCCGCAGTACACCCCCGAATCCGTCGCAGCGCAGCGTCGGCTGCCCGAATTGGACACCGATACGGTGTCGTTCGCCGGGGCGTACCACGGGTGGGGATTCCATGAGGACGGTGCGTTGTCCGGAGCGCGCGCCGCGCAACGGGTGGGGGCCTCGTGGCTCTGACGTCGGTTCTGCCGAACACCCGGGCGCACGGGGCGGCGCTGTATCTCACTCGGATCGATCACGTCCGACGAGCACCGATACGAAATACGTTCTCGTACAAGAGCTATAGCTGGTTCGTCGACCTCGACGCACTTCCCGAACTGCCGCGGATCCTGCGGCCACTCGCATCATTCGATTCCCGCGACCACATGGGTGACCCTGGTGCCACCATTCGCCAGAACGTCGATGCCTTCTTGGCAGAGAGCGGAATCGATCTCGGCGGCGGTCGCATCACGATGTTGGCCAGCGCGCGGGTGTTCGGGCGCACGTTCAACCCATTGACTGTGTACTGGTGTCACGACCGCGACGGAGACCTCCGCTGCGTGGTGGCCGAGGTGCACAACACCTACGGGGAGCGATACCGGTACCTGTTGGACACCGGTCGCCACGGTGAGGCACGGACTTCCAAAGAGTTCTACGTCTCACCGTTCAATGACGTCGACGGCGAGTACTCCATGCAGCTGCCCGAGCCGGACGCCACACTCCGGCTGTCGATCGTCCTCGAACGTCTCGGTCACCCTCCGTTCGTGGCGACCGTCGTCGGCCGTCGCCGCCAGGTGACGACGCGATCGATTCTTCGTACCGCACTCGAGATCCCGATGGCACCGCTGCGAGTGGTGATACAGATTCGCTGGCAAGGCATTCGGCTCTGGGCGCGGGGTCTGAAGATCGTGCAGAAACCTGCCCCTCCGGGGGCGCGGAGCGTTCAGAAGGAAGGAGCTCACAGATGACGACGGTGTCTCGAACCGATTCCGTGTCGCACCCGTCCGGTCCCGGGCCGCGCCCGCTGGTCGATCCTCGGGTCTGGCCCCAGATCGCCCACGTTCCCGGTGGCGTGAAAGTTGCGGTCGCCGCGCCCGTTGCCGACTTTCTCTTCCGTCGTGCGGTCGCGGGATTGCAGGTCCGAGTCGCGATGCCGGACGGCACAGTGATCGGGGCCGGATCGTCCGACGCACCGTTGATGACGGTCTATCGGCCACACGACTTCGCCGCGCGCGTCGGCGACAGCGGCCTCATCGGATTCGGTGAGGCATACATGGCCGGAGACTGGGATGCCGAGGATCTCACCGCTGTGCTCGAGGTCTTCGCTCGTCGAATGGCGTCGCTGATTCCCGATTCCTTGCAGCGACTCCGTGGGCTCTACGTCCCGAAACCTCCACGGAGTGAACGCAATACGACGAAGAACACTCGATCCAACATTTCGCGTCACTACGATCTGTCGAACGAGCTGTTCGAGCTCTTCCTCGACGAGACCATGACCTACTCGAGTGCGTTGTTCGCCGGATCGGGACCCGACGACAGCATGGAGCTCGCCGACGCCCAGCGCCGAAAGATCGACCGGCTACTCGATCGCGCAGGCGTCGGCGAAGGAACCAGGGTCCTCGAGATCGGCACCGGATGGGGCGAGCTGGCCATTCGCGCGGCCGCTCGCGGCGCGACGGTCCGGTCGGTGACACTGTCGGTGGAGCAGCAGGAGCTCGCGCGTAAGCGTTGCGCGGCAGCGGGATACAGCGATCGAGTACAGATCGATCTCCTCGACTACCGGTTGGTGGACGGCCGATACGACGCCATCGTGTCGGTCGAGATGATCGAGGCCGTCGGTCATCAGTACTGGGCAACCTATTTCGAGACGATCGATGCACATCTGGCACCGGGCGGACGCGTGGCGATCCAGGCCATCACCATGCCGCACGACCGGATGCTGGCCACCCGCAATACGTACACGTGGGTGCACAAGTACATCTTTCCCGGCGGGTTCCTGCCGTCGGTGCGGGCCATCGAGGAGGTGACCGAGCAGCACACCTCGCTTCGGGTTCGCGAGCGCCTGTCCATGGGTGATCACTACGCGCGAACCCTGGCCCTGTGGGACAGTCGCTTCCGTGAATACCGCAGCGAGGCAGCGGATCTCGGGTTCGACGAAGTATTCGCGCGAATGTGGCACTTCTACCTCTGCTATTCGGAGGCCGGATTCCGATCCGGGTACCTCGATGTTCAGCAGATCGTGCTCGATCGAAGGGACGACCGATGACCACCTCGACAAGTACCGTGGACCGGACCGATCGCAGCGTCGGTGTTGCACACCGAATTGCCGAGTTGATGGAACCCCTGGTGGGTGGCCCGCTTCCCGTCCGGCTGCAGGCGTGGGACGGATCCGTTGCCGGCGACGCCCTGGCACCGAAAGTGATGTTGCGGAGCCCCAGCGCTCTTCGTCGATTGCTGTGGAGCCCCGGTGAACTCGGTGCTGCGCAGGCGTACGTCACCAGGGAGTTGGACGTCGACGGCGATCTTGCCGCGGCTCTCGATCATGTCTGGGGTGTGGTCCGTGAGCGCCGGCTCTCGGCAGTACGACCGGGGCCGGCATCGTTACTGCGGCTGGCGCGGCTGGCCAAGGATCTCGGCGTGTTCGGCCGCCCACTACCGCCACCCGCGTCGCAGGCCTCGGTGAAGGGGCGGCTGCACTCGTTGCTTCGCGACCGCGCTGCGATCAGCCACCATTACGACCTGTCGAACGACTTCTACGAACTGGTCCTCGATTCGCACATGGCGTACTCGTCGGCCTACTGGACCTCGAATTCGCCGGATTACACCCTCGATGATGCCCAGCGCGACAAGCTCGACCTCGTGTGCCGAAAGATCGGGCTCGACAAACGATCCGGGCAACGGTTCCTCGACGTCGGCTGTGGCTGGGGGTCTCTCAGCCTGCATGCGGCACAGGAATACGGAGCGCAGGTCGTCGGAGTGACCATCTCGCGCGAGCAGAAAGCCTTCATCGACAAACGAATCGCCGACCGAGGTCTGCAGGACAACGTCGAGATCCGAATCCAGGATTATCGGGAGATTCCGGACGGGCCCTTCGACGCGGTGGCGTCGATCGAGATGGGTGAGCATGTGGGGGAGGCCAATTACCCGACCTACACCGCCGCACTGCACACCAACGTCAAGCCGGGTGGGCGAGTACTGATCCAGCAGATGTCGCGAAGAGAAGGCGACAACCCCGGCGGCGGGGCATTCATCGAATCGTTCATCGCGCCCGACATGTTCATGCGCCCGGTCGGGCGGACCGTGGCCATGATCGAGGAGGCCGGACTCGAGGTTCGCGACGTCCATGCTCTGCGGGAGCATTACGTGCGGACCGTCGATGTCTGGACGGAGCGCTTCGAGGCGCGGTACGGCGACGTGGTGGTCATGGTCGGGGAGGAGGTCGCTCGCGTCTGGCGGCTGTACCTGATCGGCGGCGGAATGGCTTTCCGGGACAACAGGATGGGCGTCGACCAGATCTTGTCCGTTCGCCCGGTCGAGGGGTCGTCCGGGATGGAACCGGTCCGCCCGGTGTGGGTGGCCGCGCGGTGAATTGGTCCGACTTCTTCACCGTGTCACTGGCGAGTCTCGGCGGTACCGCTGTCCTGATGATGGTCACCGCCCTCGTCGGTGCCCGTATCGGACGACACAATGTCGTGGATGTGACGTGGGGTGGCGGCTTCGTTCTGATCGCGCTGATCTCCGCTGCGACCGGAACCGGTGATCTATGGCGACGACTCCTGCTCGTCGTGCTCGTCGGAGTGTGGGGGCTTCGTCTTGCGCTGCACATGGTGCAGCGCTCACGCGGACACGGTGAGGATCCGCGGTACACCGAGCTGCTGTCCAAGGCCACCGGCAACAGAACCTGGTATGCCCTGCGGAAGATCTATCTGACGCAGGCGGTTGCGCTGTGGTTCGTGTCCCTTCCACTGCAGGTATCCGCCGTCTCACACGGATCGGTTCTACCCGTCGTCGTACTCGGCGTAGTGATCTGGCTACTCGGATGGACGTTCGAGGCAGTGGGCGACGCGCAATTGAAGGAGTTCAAGGCCGACGCGTCGAACAAGGGCAAGATCATGGACCGTGGTCTGTGGTCCTGGACGCGGCATCCCAATTACTTCGGCGACTCGGCAGTGTGGTGGGGCCTGTTCCTCGTCTCGGCCTCGGCGTGGCCTGGGGTGTTCACGCTTCTGTCGCCCGTCGCGATGACGTACTTCTTGGTGTTCGCCACCGGGGCTCGACTGTTGGAACGGAGCATGGAGAAGCGTCCGGGGTATCGCGAATATCAGCAGCGAACCAGCTATTTTCTGCCACGGCCACCGAAACGGCAGAGCAAGTAGCTCGCGGGTGGGGCAGCGGCGTTAGGGTTGAACGAGAAATTCGGTTCGTCGACCGGATTCGGTTCGTTCGAGGATTGAGGAGGCGCATCGTGGCGCACGAGAGAGCTGGAACCACTGCACTGCCGGAGGATCTGGTGGATCTCTCGCAACTCGTCACGGCGTACTACTCGCGCATTCCGGACGTGTCGGAGCCGAGTCAGCAGGTCGTGTTCGGGACCTCGGGTCATCGAGGTTCGAGCCTGGATTCGGCGTTCAACGAGGCGCACATCGTCGCCACCACGCAGGCCATCGTGGAATATCGTTCCGCGCAAGGCATCACCGGGCCACTGTTCATCGGTCGAGACACCCATGCATTGTCCGAGCCCGCGTGGACGACGGCTCTGGAGGTGTTGGCAGCCAACGACGTCGACGTTCTGGTGGACTCGGGGGATCGCTACACCCCGACGCCCGCCGTCAGTCATGCCATTCTCCGGTACAACGAGTCGGGGCCGACCGCGAAAGCCGACGGCATCGTGGTCACACCGTCCCACAATCCGCCGCGTGACGGCGGGTTCAAGTACAACCCTCCGCACGGTGGACCGGCCGACAGCGATGCGACGTCGGTGATCGCTGCCCGCGCCAACGAGCTTCTGCGCGAGGGCATTACCGGTATCAAGCGTGTGACTCTCGCGCAGGCGTTCGCGGGAAGCGTCTCGCGGTACGACTTCCTCGGCACCTACGTGGACGACCTCCCGAATGTGCTCGATCTCGATGCGATCCGCGCCGCCGGAGTTCGCATCGGTGCGGATCCGCTCGGCGGTGCCAGTGTCGACTACTGGGATGCGATCGCCGAACGACACAACCTCGATCTGACCGTCGTCAATCCGTTGGTCGACGGCACGTTCCGCTTCATGACGTTGGACACGGACGGCAAGATCAGAATGGACTGCTCGTCGCCGAACGCGATGGCATCACTGATCGCAGCCCGGGATCGATTCGACATCGCCACGGGCAACGACGCCGACTCCGATCGACACGGCATCGTCACTCCCGACAGTGGTCTGATGAACCCCAATCACTACCTCGCGGTCGCGATCGACTATCTGTTCACCCACCGACCCGGGTGGTCACCGACCGCGGCAGTCGGCAAGACGCTGGTGAGTTCCTCCATGATCGATCGCGTCGTCGCCGGTCTCGGACGAAAGCTGCTCGAGGTCCCGGTCGGGTTCAAGTGGTTCGTGCCGGGCCTGCTGGACGGCGAGCTCGGCTTCGGCGGCGAGGAGAGCGCCGGTGCCTCGTTCCTGCGGCACGACGGGCGAGTGTGGACCACGGACAAGGACGGAATCATTCTGGCGCTGTTGGCCTCGGAGATCACCGCGGTCACCGGATCGACACCGTCGCAACGCTACGCAGAATTCACAGCCGAGTACGGCGATCCGTCGTACGCCCGAGTCGACGCCCCGGCAACCAGGGAGCAGAAGGCTGTGCTCGCCAAGTTGTCGCCCGACCAGATCACCGCCACCGAATTGGCGGGGGAGCCGATCACCGCGACGCTGACCGAGGCTCCCGGAAACGGGGCCGCACTGGGTGGGCTGAAGGTGACAACGGAGAGCGCCTGGTTCGCAGCTCGTCCGTCGGGAACCGAGGACGTCTACAAGATCTACGCGGAGTCGTTCCAGGGCAAGGAACACCTCGCCGAGGTCCAGGCTGCAGCACGTGAATTGGTCTCGTCCGCTCTCGAGAGCTCGTGACCGACTCACCGACACCCGACCACGACAGCCCGGCCCCCGAGCCGGCATTCCAACCCGGAGGCAAACTCCCACCGGAGATCTGGGTACTGGTCTCGGCAGCGTTCGTCATCGCCCTCGGATTCGGCATCGTCGCGCCTGCCCTGCCGCAGTTCGCTCGAGAATTCGGCGTCGGATACACGGCCGCGTCGGCAGTGATCAGTGCCTTCGCTCTCATGCGGTTGCTGTTCGCGCCTGCGAGCGGCGCTCTGGTTCAGCGGCTCGGCGAACGACCCGTCTACCTGATCGGACTGTTGATCGTGGCGGTCTCCACCGGTGCGTGCGCTCTGGCTCAGACGTACTGGCAGCTGCTGGTGTTTCGCGGACTCGGCGGGATCGGGTCGACGATGTTCTCGGTGTCTGCTCTCGGACTGCTGATCAGAATCAGTCCACCTACCAGTAGAGGCCGCATCTCCGGGCTGTACGCGACCGCTTTCTTGCTGGGAACCATCGGTGGTCCGCTCGTCGGCGGCGCGCTCGTCGGTTTCGGTCTGCGGGTGCCGTTCGTCATCTATGCCGTGGCTCTGGTGATCGCCGCTGCCGTCGTGTACTTCACCCTCGGCAATTCCGATCTGGTCAAGCCGGAGAAGGGAACTGCGCCGCCGACGATGTCGTTGCTCGCTGCTCTGCGAATCCCGTCCTATCGGGCCGCCCTGGCGTCGAATTTCGCAAACGGATGGGCCGTGTTCGGTGTCCGGGTGGCGCTGGTGCCGTTGTTCGTCGTCGAGGCAATGCAGCGGTCCGAGGTGTTCGTCGGGATTGCTCTCACGGTGTTCGCAGTGGGTAACGCACTGGTTCTCACCACTGCCGGTCGCCTGTCCGACGTACGCGGACGCAAACCGTTCATGCTGGGCGGTTTGGCGGTGTGCGGCCTGGGAACGGTCGTGATGGGCTATGTCCACGATCCGGTGTTGTTCCTCGCGGTGTCGTTGATCGCCGGAATCGGATCGGGCCTGATGAGTCCTGCCCAGCAGGCCTCGGTCGCCGACGTGATCGGCTCCAAGGCGCGTGGAGGACCCGTGCTGGCTGCCTTCCAGATGGCGTCCGACGTGGGCGCTGTGATCGGCCCGATCGTGGCCGGAATGATCGTGGAACGGGTCTCGTTCGGTCCGGCTTTCGCCGTGACGGGCGCACTGCTTCTACTGGCGGGATTGTGGTGGTCGCGCGTTCCGGACACCCTCGAGCGCGAGCGCAGCTGACGGATACGTCCGTAGTATTCGCTCTGTGAGCGAGAAGAAGACATCCAGCACGAAACACACTCCGCAGGCCTCGTCGAATACCGTGACGTACGTTCTGGGCGGTATTGCATTCCTCGTGGTGGTCGCGGTCGTCGTGGTAGCGATCCTGTGGCAGCGAGGCAGCGACGCGCCCCGGAACGACGGGTACGGATCGGTCAAGAATCCCGAGGTCGAATTGTCGTTGCCGGGAGACGGTGTCGTCGTATTGGCTCGTCCGGGCGCGCAGCGCGTCCTCGATATCTACGAGGACCCGATGTGCCCATTCTGCAGTGATCTCGAGGTGAAGCACGGCCAGGAATTGGCTCAGAAGATCGACGACGGCATTGTCTCGGTCAACTACCACCTGATCAATTTCCTCGATGCGAGCTCGGCCTCGGGTGACTATTCGACGCGGGCCGTTGCGGCGTCGCACTGCGTGGCCGCCACCGAGAATGCGCGGGTCTACTCGGCTTTCCACGCCGCGCTGTTCGACCCGGAATTCCAGCCGGAGGAAGGAAGCGACTCCGACCGAACCGATGCCGAGCTGGCGGAGCTGGCAACGTCGAACGGAGCGAGCGATCTTGCGGTGGAGTGCATCACCACGGGCGCTCAGCGTGACGCAGCGGTGGCGGACGCGACGACCGGTCGGGACGCCTTGGCCGCATCGGGCGCACGCGGAACTCCGGGTGTTCTGGTGGACGGACAGGTGGTCGACGCGCTGGGCGACTCGGAATGGCTGGCTACGGTCGGCTGATCGGGGTCGAGCGCGGGGGCCCGTACCGGAGCATCGAGTACGGGCCGCACCAGCTGATTTGTTGCTGCCGCGAGCGATGGTGTAACTTCGTTCGAGCAACCGCATGAGCGGGAGCACGCAGTACTCGGGGCTATGGCGCAGCTGGTAGCGCACCACACTGGCAGTGTGGGGGTCAGGGGTTCGAGTCCCCTTAGCTCCACCGAGAAAGCAAAAGCGCCGCCCATCGGGCGGCGCTTTTGTTGTGTCTATGGCTTCGGCCACCGAATCGGCGTCTGCAGATTGGGTCCTGAGACGCCGATTCGGAAGGCGGGGGTCAGTGAGCTGCGTCGAACGCCTGCTCCACTTCGGCGGGTATTCTTCCGCGCGCAGAAATGTTGTGGCCGTTCGCCTTCGCCCATTCTCTGATGGCTTTGGTCTGATGGCGTCGCGCTTCGCCCCGGTGGCCGGGGAACTCGACTTCTTCTGTCGCTTTCCGCCCACCTTCGTCGAGTGCTCGATGTAATAGTCGAGCTTGCGGTGGAATTCTTTGGCGTTCTTGTCGCTCAGATCGATTTCGTAGCTGACTCCGTTGACCGAATAGGTTATGTGTTCGCCACCGGATTCGATCGGTTTTTCGTCGATGTCATCGACTAGTTGCACATAGACTTTTCTGGCCATGCTGAAGCTCTCCAATGGTGCAGGGAATGATGCGGGGGGATGTCCAGATCGAACTGTGTCGACTATACGGCCGAACAATGTGTATATCCATGCTGGCCGATCGATTGTTACCGGTTTCGCAGCATTGCCACAGAATCTGCAGATGTATTCGTCGAAACCGACGTGGCGCAGGCATTAAGTGTGTGCGCAGTGCGAGGGATCGCTGTTGCGGTGAACAAAGACAAACTGTCCGGTATTCATAGGAAATTCGTTCTCGGGGTCGGTTCGAGCCGGCGGCCGGTTTCGGAGTTTCGCGGCACTTGTGTCGCCGTCGTGGGAAACATGAGAAGGCTGGGCAGATCGCAACGGATCGATCACGAAATGCACTCCTTTGGCTAACGAAATTCGATCAGGGACTCGAATGGATCGATCTCTGGTTCACTCGAGCAGCAAGTGTCCGTTGTGACGCACGGTAGCTCCTGATGCCAATGGGAACCGCGTGGCTCGACGGCGTCCGAGGTGCCGAGAGGGGAGTGGCGCGACCGGCTCCACCGGAGCGCCCACGAGTCGATGAAATCTTCACGAACAGCCGGGTCGGCTGCGGTGACGCTGATGTGCGCAGGTCTACTGAGTGCTGGAGCGCTCGTCGGCGCACCGGTATCGGCCGACCCGTCCGCGCCCGCCACTGCGCCGTCGGCGACACCCGGCACGGAATCGGCCGGACGAGAGTTGACGGGAAAGACGGTCTTCCTCGATCCGGGTCACCAGGGCACAGCTCACTCGGAGAATCTGCAACGGCAGGTCGACGACGGGCGCGGCGGTACCAAGGATTGCCAGACCACGGGCATGACCACGGTGGACGGGGTGCCGGAGCACACCATCAACTGGAAGGTCTCGGAGCTGGTTCGGTCCAGTCTGGAGAGTCTCGGTGCGACGGTGAAGACCAGCCGCGTCGACGACACCGGGTGGGGCGGGTGCGTCGACGATCGGGCTCGCGCTGCCAGCGCGTCCGGAGCCGATGTGGCCGTCAGCATTCATGCGGACTCGACGAGCACGACGACCGACACCGACAAGCACGGATTCCATCTGATCGTGCCGACACTGCCGATTCCGAATGCGGCGGCCGATGCGGCTCAGTCGGAGGGCGGGCGCTCGGCCTCGAAGCTGATGAGAGATTCCTACGTTCGCGCCGGGTTCGATCCCGCCAATTACTCGGGCGTCGTCGACGGGATCCAGGAACGATCCGACGTCGCGGGGCCCGCACTGACGACTGTTCCGTTGGTGTTCGTCGAGATGGGCAATGGTTCCAACCCGGACGACGCGGCGGTGCTGGAGAGCTCGGACGGTCAGGTGAAGCATGCGATCGCCATCTCCACCGGCATCATCGACTATCTCCTCGGAGCCGAGGCTGCCTCGTCGCCGGACGTCGCAGTTCCCACCGCCTCTGCGCCGACACCGACGAGCGCGACTGTCCCCGCAGCTACGTCGACGTCCGTAGCGGGTCGTAGTGCCTTGTCTCGACTGCTCGAAAGCGTCTCGCCGTATGTCGAATCGTTCGGTGTCGACGGGTTGAAGGGATTGGTGACCGACGAGAACGTCAGCAGCGTCTCCACCTTCGCTCGAGGCCTCCTGAATCGAATTGTCGCCGCCCGGTAGTCTCGACCGGCGTGGCGCGTCGACGAATTCCGGTGGTGATCGTTGCCGGCTTTCTGGGTGCCGGCAAGACCACTCTGCTCAATCATCTGTTGCGCAACGATGCGGGAATTCGGATCGGCGTCGTGGTCAACGATTTCGGTGCGATCAACATCGATTCCATGCTCGTTGCAGGACAGGTCGATTCGATGGTGTCACTGGGCAACGGATGCATCTGCTGTGCGGTGGACATCACTGACATGGACGCGATGTTCGATGCGCTGGCTCACCGCCGTTCGGCCATAGACGTGATCGTGGTGGAGGCCAGCGGATTGGCGGAGCCACGGAATCTCATTCGAATGGTGCGCGGCAGCGAGAACGAGTTCATCGTGTACGGCGGATTGGTGGGAGTCGTCGACGCAGTCGAATTCGCGGATACCCGCACCCTGCATCCCGAAATCGATCAGCATCTGCAATTGGCGGATCTGGTGGTACTGAACAAGTCCGACGCCGTCGAGGATTCGGAGCGCTCTGCGGTGGTGTCGACGGTTCGGTCCATTGTCGGCGACGTCCCTGTCGCAGCTGTGTCGTTCGGACGCGTCGATCCTCTGTTGTTGTTCGACCGGCCCCAGAACGGGCCGGTCGAATCCGCACTACCCGTGCAATTGTCCTTCGACGAACTTCTCCGCGAGCACCTCGACGACGACAGCTGCCACGAGCACGGACACCACCGACACCTGCATGCGCAGTACTCGCATACCGAGTTCGTCAGCACTGCAGCGATGGAGCCGCGTCGGCTGATCGCATTTCTCGAGAACCCGACCGGAAACCTCTACCGCATCAAGGGTGTCGTGCATTTCGACCTGCCGGGACACCAGCAGAAGTTCATCGTGCAGACGGTGGGGCGACACATTCGGTTCGAGAGTGCAGCGTGGTCACGGGATGAAGCCCAGCAGACATCACTGGTGCTGATCGGCACCGAACTCGATGCGGACGCGGTCGAACATCGACTGCGGGCCTGCGTGCGCGGCCCTGACGACGCAGTCGACGCCTCGGCCATGTTGCCGGTCCATCGATACCTCGAGCCGGCGTAGGTCTTCTACAGTCCGACCCATTCGGTGCGCCCGCCTTCGAAGCCCTGCCGTTTCCAGATGGGTACCTCGGCCTTGATGCGTTCGACCAGTCGGGCGCACGCCTCGAACGCCTCGGCGCGATGAGCCGATCCGACTGCGGCCACAAGTGCGAGATCGCCGACCCGCAAGTCCCCGACGCGATGCACGGCAGCGACCGCAAGACCGGTTTCGGACGAGACCTCCGAGCAGCATCGGCTCAAGAAGCGTTCCGCATCGGGGTGGGCGCGGTATTCGAGAGTTTCCACGGCGTGGCCACCGTCGTGGTCACGAACGATTCCGCTGAACAGCACCACGGCGCCGTGGTGCGAATCCTGTACCGCGGCTTCTACTTCGGCGGTCGTCAGCGGCTCGTTCGAGATGCGGGCGACGAGTTCAGTCATCGTGGGGTCCTCCTCCTGAGATCTGGGCGAGTACATGATCGAGGAGCGGATCGAGAACGGCCAAGCCGTCTTTCACGCCTCCCGGTGATCCGGGCAAGTTGACGACGAGGGTACGTCCGATCAACCCGGACACTCCGCGACTCAGCACCGCGTGAGGCGTCGCGGAGGTTCCCTTGGTGCGGATCTGGTCT
Source organism: Rhodococcus sp. NPDC080181 (assembly GCF_040702225.1). NCBI lineage: Bacteria > Bacillati > Actinomycetota > Actinomycetes > Mycobacteriales > Nocardiaceae > Rhodococcus > Rhodococcus sp. NPDC080181. The sequence continues at coordinate 10,122 of NZ_JBFBKN010000014.1, read as the reverse complement.
GCTATTCCTGGCATCTCGATGTCGAGCAGTGCCGCCGTGGCCTCCGGAGTTGCATCGGTAGGGGAGACGCCGGTTCCGCCGGTCGAGATGATCAGCGACGGCTCGCCGCGTAGCGAGTCGCGCAGCCCGGCCTCGATGTCGGCATCGGCGTACACCAGCGGGCCACGCACCGCGAAGCCCCGATCGGTCAGCCAGGACGCGATGGACGGGCCGGTGGTGTCCGGGCGGGTCCCGCGAGCACCGCCGGTGGAGGCCACGAGCACGACCGCCGACTTCGTCCCCTCCGACGGCCGAGCGTCGTCGTCGGGGGCGGTCGCCTTCGCATCACGCTGCCAATGCCCGTGCTTACCACCGTCTTTGGTGATCAGCCGGACGCCGTTCATCGTCGCACCCGGGTCGACCGCCTTGACCATGTCGTGCAGAGTCAACCCGGCAACCGCGACGGCGGTGAGGGCTTCCATCTCGACGCCGGTTCTACCGGTCGTGCGGGCGGTGGCCTCGACCGTGATGGAGGTGTCGGTGAATCCGAAGGAGATCTTGACCGACGAGAGCGCGAGTTGATGGCACAGCGGAATCAGATCGGACGTGCGCTTGGCAGCCGAGATACCGGCGATCCGAGCGGTCGCCAGCACATCGGCCTTCGGCATGCCGTCCGCCTGCACCAACCCGATGACCTCGGGCGTGGTGACGAACTCGCCTGCCGCCACAGCCGTTCTTGAGGTCTCTTTCTTGTGCGCCACATCGACCATGCGGGCGCGGCCCTCGTCGTCGAGGTGCGACAGGGGGTTCTGCGGAACTTCGGTGGTCACAGCGGCCATACCTCCACGGGTGATCCTGCGGCGAGTTCGGTTGTCTCGGCGGCGATGTCGATGAGCACGTCGGCCCACGCCAGTGCGGCCACCAGGTGGGACCCAGGTCCGGCGACCAGTTCGACCCGGCCGTCGTCACGCAATTTCCCGCGGAGCAGTTGACGCCTGCCCGGCGGCGAGATGATCGACTGGAACAGAGTCGCAGGGCCCGACAAGACCGGTGGCAGGCCGGCCGATCGCCGAACGATGTTGCGCGCGAACATGATGTACGACACCACGGTGCTGACGGGGTTGCCGGGGAAACTCAGGACCGGGGTCCCGTCGAACATCGTGATGCCCTGCGGTCCACCCGGTTGCATCCGAACCGATCCGAACTGTCCACCCAGCGGCGCGAGAACGTCCTTGACCACCTCGAAGTCGCCCATCGACACTCCACCGGAGGTGATGATGAGCTCCGCCGATTCGGCTGCGGAGGTGAGGATGCTTCGGAAGCGTTCCGGATCGTCGGTGCTGCGTGCGACGGTGACCACGTCGGCACCGCTCGCGCGCAGGTGCGCGGCAAGAGTGATGCCGTTCGAGTCGAAGATCTGACCGGGCGAGAGCGTCTCGCCTGCGTCGGCCAACTCTGCTCCGGTGGTCACCACGGCCACCCGAGGACGCGACCGTACGTCGACGGTGGCCAGTCCGACGGCCGCGAGAACCGAGATGTGCCGGGGCTCGAGCACTCTGCCCGCGTCGATCAGGACCGTTCCCGCGCGTACGTCGCTACCCTGTTCGCGCACGAATTCGCCAGCGACGCGGGCTCGTTCGACGGTTACCGCACCTGCGGTGGTCACCGTGGTGTCCTCCACGGGGACGATGGCGTCCGCTCCGTCGGGTATCGGTGCGCCGGTCATGATCTTGGCTGCGCTACCGGGCGTGAGCGTCGACGGTCGGGTGGGTCCGGCAGCGATGATCGTCGATACCGGAAGCGTCACGGGCGCAGACTGCACCGAGCGAGAATCGACCGCATAACCGTCCATCTGCGAATTTCGGAACAGAGGTAGATCGACGGGGGAGGTCACGTCGTGGAATGCCACCCGCCCCAGTGCGTCGGCCAGCGGCACTCGTTGGGCTGCTCGGGTGCCCAAGTCTGCGAGCAGCGACTCGATCGCTGCTGCGTGCTCCTCGACGGATACGGCGCTCACAGTGCAGGTCCGGTGATCGCTCGAGTGTGCTCAGCCGTCATGGCTGCCAATCCTAGGCACGCCGACACGACGGGCGCGTGTGGGCTGCGGCATACTGGGTAGACAAGCCGATGTGAGACATGCAGGAACAGACGGATTCGAGGTGTGAGGTGACGGTGGACAGTGTCACGTCCCTCGGGATCCCGCGTATCGGTGCAGCTTCCTCGGGGTCGTCGTTCGGCCCGGTGGACGATCGTCCCGACGTGCCGCATCTGATCGATCGATTCGGGCGGGTGGCACGCGATCTGCGCATCTCGATCACCGAGAAGTGCTCGCTGCGGTGCACGTACTGCATGCCGGAGGAGGGGCTGCCGGCAATTCCCACAGCCGACCTGCTGACAGCTGGCGAGATCGCTCGGGTCGTCTCGGTTGCCGTGCGCCTGTTGGGAATACGCGACGTGCGTTTCACCGGCGGCGAGCCTCTGATGCGTCGAGATCTGGACGAGATCCTTCGTTCGTGCTCCGCTGTGGCGGACGGCGTGCCGTTGTCCATGACCACCAATGCCGTCGGTCTGGAACATCGTGCGCAGGCCCTCGCCGAGGCCGGTCTGACGCGCGTCAACGTGTCGTTGGACTCGGTCGATCGCGAACAGTTCGCGCGCTTGACTCGACGCGATCGTCTGCCGTCGGTGCTGGCCGGCATCCGGGCGGCCAAGAAGGCGGGCATCGGTCCGGTGAAGGTCAATGCCGTACTGATGCGAGATACCCTCTCCGGGTCCGTGGATCTGCTCCGGTGGTGTCTGGACGAGGGGGTCGCGCTTCGATTCATCGAGCAGATGCCACTCGACGCCGATCACGAATGGGCCCGCAACAACATGATCGACGCCCAGACGTTGCTCGACGAGCTGTCCACTGCGTTCGATCTACGTGAAGTGGGTCGCGCCGATCCATCCGCTCCCGCCGAGGAATGGAGCGTGGACGGTACGGAGGCGACCGTGGGAATCATCGCGTCCGTCACGCGCTCGTTCTGCGGCGACTGTGATCGAACGAGGCTCACTGCCGAGGGGACCATCAGGTCCTGCCTGTTCAGTGACGACGAGACGGATCTTCGCGCGGCGCTGCGGGGCGGTGCCACCGATGACGAGTTGGCAGCAGTATGGCGCGGAGCCATGTGGAACAAATGGGCCGGGCACGGCATCGACGCCGAGGGCTTCGTGCCACCGACCCGCAGTATGGGAGCAATCGGTGGTTGAGATACAGCCCAGCACGACCGGTAGTCGAACGATGCAGGTGGAGGTGCGGTACTTCGCGGCCGCCGTCGACGCGTCCGGCTGCGAGTCGGAACACCTCACTCTTCCGGTCGGTTCGACGCTGGGAGAATTGCGCGAGGCCATCCGTTCTCGGTACGGAGCCCCGATGGAACCGATTCTGCGGGTGTCGGCATATCTGGTCGGAGACGAGTTGACCCGCGATCTGGGTCGGTCCGTAGGCCGCAGAGTCGACGTACTGCCGCCGTTCGCCGGCGGCTGATCGTCACCGATCGCCGCCGACGAAGGTCGGTCAGTGACCGTTCTTCCACCAATCGTCGAACGGTGTCACCGGAACGGTTCGCTTGTGCCGCGTCGCGGCGAACATCTTCTCGAGCTTGTCGGCCACTTCCTCGGTGACGTCCTTGCCTTCGAGGTAGTCGTCGATCTGCTCGTATGTCACGCCGAGGGCCTCCTCGTCGGGTAGAGCCGGTCGGTCGTCTTCGAGATCCGCGGTGGGGACTTTGCGCCAGGTACTTTCGGGCGCACCGAGCTCGCGCAGCAGCGCAGCGCCTTGACGCTTGGTCAGGCCGGTCAGTGGCGTCAGATCCACCCCGCCGTCGCCGAACTTGGTGAAGAAGCCGGTGACCGCCTCGGCCGCGTGATCGGTGCCGACGACCACATATCCGAGTTCGCCGGCGATCGCGTACTGGGCGACCATGCGTTGGCGAGCTTTGATGTTGCCGCGCACGAAATCTCGGACCTCGCCGGTTCCCAGAGCCTCTGCGGTCGCAGCGGCTGCGGCATCGGAGGCCTCCTTGATGTTCACCGTCACCGTGCGGTCGGGATCGATGAACTTCAGTGCGATCGCCGCGTCGTCCTCGTCGGCCTGCACACCGTAGGGGAGCCGTACGGCGACGAATTCGGCCTCGTGCCCGTCGGCTCGTAGTTCGGTCACCGCCCGCTGTGCGAGCTTGCCGGTGAGCGTGCTGTCCTGTCCGCCGCTGATCCCGAGTACGAAACCGGAGGCCGGGGTCGACGCGAGGTAGTCCTTGAGGAAGTCCACGCGCCTGCGGACCTCCGTCACCGGATCGATGGTCGACTGTACCGCCAGCTCACGCATGATTCCGGAGCGCAATTCCGAGTTGATGTGTCCCATCCGATCATCCTAATGACGAGTGCGGGTACGCGTTCGGGTCGAGAAGGATGCGTAGTGTCGTTCGACGTGAGCGGATCCACCGATACCTTCGTCAAGCGAGATACCCGCGCGCACCCGGACTTCTTCGAGGCCGAGGCGACGGGACTCGCGTGGCTCGGTGAGACAGGGGTGCCTGTCGTCGGTGTTCTCGATCGCGGACCGACGTTCATCGAACTCGAGCGGTTGACGGCCGCGCGTCCCACCGAGATCGCGGCCCGTCGATTCGGGCGCGCACTGGCCCGGATGCACGACGGCGGCGCGGCCGGATTCGGGGCTCCGCCGAATCGCCCGGACGGCACACCGTTTCCCGGGCAGTTGTTCATCGGCTCGCGGCCCATGACCAACACTGTCCACGCCACGTGGGGTTCGTTCTACGCCGCCGAGCGAGTGCTGCCGTTTCTGCGGATCGCGGTCGACGCCGGAAACGTGACGCAGTCCGAGGCGGCGACCGTCGAGGCGGCGTGCGAGCGGGTGGCGGACGGCGAGTTCGACGATGATGAACCGCCCAGTCGAATCCACGGAGACCTGTGGAACGGCAACGTCTTCTGGACCGATGCGGGTGTCGTGCTCATCGATCCCGCGGCACACGGCGGCCATCGCGAAACGGATCTGGCGATGGCGGCACTGTTCGGCTGTCCTCATCTGGACGCCATGGTCGACGGCTACGAGTCCGTGCACCCGCTGCGGACGGGGTGGCGCGACCGAACCGCCCTCCACCAGTTGCATCCTCTGGCCGTGCATGCGGCCGGACACGGCCGTTCGTACGGAACTGCCTTGCATTCGGCAGCACTGTCGACCCTCGCGACGTGACCGACAACCGCTATGGGACGCGAGTTGCTCTGCGCACCAGATCTTCCCACCCGTCGGCCAGACGATCCATCGTCATTCCGAGGTCTCGGTACTGGTGCAGCACCAACGTGGCTTCCAGGGGGGTGAGCAGCCAGTAGGTGAGAAGTTCCAGGTCTCCCTCCACGCCGGCTGCACGGAGCAAAGACAGAACGTGTGTGAAATTGACCATGTGCGCCGGAGCCGAATACCGAGCGTCGGCCGAGCTTTCCGCGGCCCGCAGCACCTCGCCCTGAACCCTGACGAATTCCAGCCGTGCCCGACCGAACGCGACGAGGCGGTCGATGGGATCGGCACCGGGCCCGAGCGGCGGTTCGCCGAACATGAACGAGCTCTGCAACATCTTCTCGGTGTGATCCAACAGGGCTCGCATCAACCCGGCGCGGTTGCCGAAGCGCCGGAACACGGTGCCTTTGCCGACGCCGGCCCTCGTTGCCACGGCTTCCATGGTGACGGCGTCGGCACCGAGGGTCGCCACCAGCTCCGTCGCGGCGTCGAGGAGCAGCCGGCGGTTGCGGGCAGCGTCACAGCGTTCGGAGTCTTCGCCTACTACGGGCAGCATCGGACCGGTCACCTGTTCAGGGTACCTCGCTGAGGAATACAAGTGGACCGCGGTCCGTTTGGATGGTATGAATTGACACGACGATCACGTCATCCGAACTTTCGAAGGAAGATTTCATGTCAGACGCACACGTACTCGTTCTCGTCGGAAGCCTGCGCGCCGAATCGGTGAACAAGCAGATTGCCGAGACTGCAGTCACCGTCGCACCGGCCGATGCCGAGATCGTGGTCTACGACGGGCTGGGCGACGTTCCCTTCTACAACGAGGACATCGACGTCGACGGCTCCGTGCCTGCGGCCGCCCTCGCACTGCGCGCCGCTGCCGAGAAGGCTTCTGCGCTGCTGTTGGTCACGCCCGAATACAACGGCACCATTCCGGCCGTGCTGAAGAACGCCATCGACTGGCTCTCACGTCCCTACGGTGCCGGTGCCATGGTGGGCAAGCCGGTCGTGGTCATCAGCGCATCGCCGAGCGGCAACGGAGCCAAGTGGGCCCACGAGGACACGAGCAAGGCCGTCCGCATCGCCGGCGGATCCGTACTCGAGGACGTCCAGCTCTCCATCGGCGGCACCATCGACAAGTTCGGGGCCGCTCACCCGCGTGAGAACGCCGAGGTGTCCGGTGAGATCGGCCATGTCGTGGCCGAGTTGGTCAAGGCGTCGAAGGAACTCGTCAGCGCCTGACCGCTTGATGGTATCGGGAATCGTTTTCATGTAGCCTGGTCTCATGAAGGTGAGAAATTCTCTGAAATCGCTCAAGAACAAGCCCGGCGCCCAGGTGGTTCGCCGCCATGGGGTCGTGTTCGTGATCAACAAGAAGGAGCCGCGGTTCAAGGCGCGTCAACGCTGACACTCGCGTGATCCACGTGACGGCCCCTCGGAGCAATTCCGAGGGGCCGTCGTCGTGCGCGGGTGTCTTCGGTGATCGTCACTGCCGGGGTGACGGTCCGTAGTGACGAAAGACACCTCGTTCTGTGACGTCCGACACGCCGATGCGGGGTGAACGAGCATCGGTCGCACGGCCGTGACCAGCGAATACCACGCATGTTGTTCGCAACATCTCGTGTTCTAGGCAGATGGGGGACACTAGGTGTAGTGTTTGACCCGCCGAGAGACCACAACTCGAAGAGCCCGAACGACGTGGGTTCGAGCAGGTCGCAGTCGCCCTGAGCGGGAGATGTTCTCGGTGCCACACGCAGAGCACATCGTCGCCATCGGTGCACCCGACGGCGACAACGGAAAGAGGGACACCATGAGCATCACCGTTTACACCAAGCCCGCCTGCGTCCAGTGCAATGCCACCTACCGCGCCCTCGACAAAGCGGGTATCGAGTACTCCGTCATCGACATCTCGCAGGACCCCGAGGCACGTGACTACGTCATGGCGCTCGGTTACCTGCAGGCCCCCGTCGTCGTCGCCGGTGACGACCACTGGTCCGGTTTCCGCCCGGATCGCATCAAGACCCTCGCGACGAACGCTGCTTGAACAGATCGAGAAAGTGAGTGAGCGGTGAGTTCACAACAGCAGTCCTCGAACTCACTCGTCTACTTCTCCAGCGCGTCGGAGAACACGCACCGTTTCGTATCGAAGTTGGATATCCCCGCGACGCGCATTCCCTTACGAGATCCGGACGGCACGTTTCGCGTCGACTCTCCCTACGTCCTGATCGTGCCGACGTACGGCGGAGGAACGACGTACGCCGGCCGCGACACCAACTACGTCCCCAAGCGTGTGATCAAGTTTCTCAACGACAAGCACAATCGGTCGTTGATCAGAGCCGTCATCGCTGCCGGAAACACCAATTTCGGTGACTCCTTCTGCTTTGCCGGAGACGTCATCTCGCAGAAATGCGCGGTTCCGTATCTCTACCGCTTCGAATTGATGGGCACCCCCGAGGACGTAGTGCGAGTCCGCGAGGGACTCGAAGACTTCTGGGAACGGGAAGTCCGTCGCGCTGCCCACACGCACTGAGCATCAACCACCACAGACCAGTAGGAGCACCGCCGTGGCACCGACCATCACCGACGCAGCACCCGCACCCGCGACCGTTCGCAGCGACGGTGACATGGACTATCACGCGCTCAACGCGATGCTCAATCTCTACGGGCCCAACGGTGAGATCCAGTTCGAGAAGGACCGCGAAGCTGCCAATCAGTACTTCCTGCAGCACGTCAACCAGAACACCGTGTTCTTCCACGACCTGGACGAGAAGCTGGACTACCTGGTCGAGGAGAACTACTACGAGCCCGAGGTTCTGGACCAGTACTCACGTGAGTTCGTGAAGTTCCTGATCAACCACGCGTACTCGAAGAAGTTTCGATTCCCGACCTTCCTCGGCGCGTTCAAGTACTACACCTCCTACACGCTCAAGACGTTCGACGGTAAGCGCTACCTCGAACGCTTCGAGGACCGTGTGTGCATGGTGGCATTGACGCTGGCGGCCGGTGACGAAGCCCTGGCCACCGATCTCGTGGACGAGATCATCGCCGGCCGATTCCAGCCCGCGACGCCCACCTTCCTCAACTCGGGCAAGAAGCAGCGCGGCGAGCCCGTCTCGTGCTTCCTGCTCCGCATCGAAGACAACATGGAGTCCATCGGACGATCCATCAACTCCGCGTTGCAGCTGTCCAAGCGCGGCGGCGGAGTTGCATTGCTGCTGAGCAACATTCGCGAAGCAGGTGCGCCGATCAAGCGGATCGAGAACCAGTCGTCCGGTGTCATCCCGATCATGAAGCTGCTCGAGGATTCGTTCTCGTACGCCAACCAGCTCGGGGCACGCCAGGGCGCGGGCGCGGTATACCTGCACGCGCACCACCCCGATGTGTACAAGTTCCTCGACACCAAGCGTGAGAACGCGGACGAAAAGATCCGCATCAAGACGCTGTCCCTCGGAATCGTCATCCCGGACATCACGTTCGAGCTGGCGAAGAAGAACGAGGACATGTACCTGTTCTCGCCGTACGACGTCGAGCGCATCTACGGAGTGCCGTTCGCCGACATCGACGTCTCGGAGAAGTACTACGAGATGGTCGACGACAAGAGGATTCGCAAGACCAAGATCAAGTCGCGTGAATTCTTCCAGACCCTCGCCGAGCTGCAGTTCGAGTCCGGCTACCCGTACATCATGTACGAGGACACCGTCAATCGTGCGAACCCGGTGAAGGGCAAGATCACTCACTCCAACCTGTGCTCGGAGATTCTCCAGGTCTCGACGCCGTCGACGTTCAACGACGACCTCTCGTACAGCCATGTGGGCAAGGACATCTCGTGCAACCTGGGCTCGCTGAACATTGCCAAGACGATGGATTCGCCCGATTTCGGTAAGACCATCGCGGTGGCGATCCGTGGTCTGACTGCGGTGTCGGATCAGACCCACATCTTCTCGGTACCGTCGATCGAGCAGGGCAACAACGACTCTCACGCGATCGGCCTGGGTCAGATGAACCTGCACGGCTACCTCGCCCGCGAGCGCATTCACTACGGCTCGACCGAGGGAATCGACTTCACCAACATCTACTTCTACACGGTGTTGTTCCACGCCATCCAGGCGTCGAATCAGCTGGCGAAGGCGCGCGGCCAGTACTTCAAGGGTTTCCCGGATTCCAAGTACGCGTCGGGTGAGTTCTTCGACAAGTACACCGACCAGGTGTGGGAGCCTGCGACACCGAAGGTCGCGAAGTTGTTCGCCGACTCCGACGTCGCCATCCCGACCCAGGCCGACTGGGCCGCGCTGAAGGCGTCGGTGCAGGAGTACGGAATCTACAACCAGAACCTGCAGGCCGTTCCGCCGACCGGTTCGATCTCGTACATCAACAACTCGACCTCGTCGATTCACCCGGTGGCGTCGAAGATCGAGATCCGTAAGGAAGGCAAGATCGGCCGCGTCTACTACCCGGCACCGTATCTCGACAACGACAACCTGGATTACTACCAGGATGCGTACGAGATCGGCTACGAGAAGATCATCGACACCTACGCTGCCGCAACGCAACACGTCGATCAGGGCCTGTCGTTGACGCTGTTTTTCAAGGACACGGCCACCACCCGCGACATCAACCGCGCGCAGATCTACGCATGGCGCAAGGGCATCAAGACGCTGTACTACATCCGTCTGCGTCAGATGGCCCTCGAGGGCACCGAGGTCGAGGGCTGCGTCAGCTGCATGCTGTAGGGCTTCGCCGTCGTGCGCGTTTTGCGTACCTGGAGGGGCGCAAAAGACACACGACGCCAGGGGAGGAAACCCCGGCGAGGGAGCGCGGCCCACGGACCAGGGCGGGGGGGGGGGGGGGGAAGA